>JBJMQN010000261.1:0-13370 GCA_045802665.1 Myxococcaceae bacterium
ATGTCCACGCGCCCTTCCTTCGCGCGCTTGAGCACGTCGCGGTTCTCCTCGGCGGAGCGCATTCGGGAGATGGCCTCGATCGTGACCGGGTAGTCCTTGAAGCGTTTTCGGAACGAGAGGAAGTGCTGCTGCGCGAGCACCGTCGTCGGCACCAGCACCGCCACCTGCTTGCGGTCCAGCGTCGCCTTGAACGCGGCGCGCATCGCGACTTCGGTCTTGCCGTAGCCCACGTCGCCGCAGACGAGCCGGTCCATCGGAATGGCCTTCTGCATGTCGCCGATGACCGCCTCGATCGCGGTGAGCTGGTCCGGCGTCTCTTCGAACTCGAAGTCCGCTTCGAACTGGCGGAAGTAGCGGTCCGGCGGAGAGAATTGAAAGCCCGGGTGCGCGGCGCGAACGGCGTAGAGGCGCAAGAGCTCCGCGGCCATCTTGAGGAGCTGCTCTTTGACGCGCTTCTTCGTCTTCTCCCAGCTCTGCCCACCAAGCTTGTCGAGCGCGACCTTCGACGGATCTCCACCGGTGAACTTCTGGATGAGCCGCATCCGGCTCACCGGCAGATAGACCTTGTCCTTCCCCGCGTACTCCAGGACGAGGAAGTCGCCGGGCACGTTCTGCACCTGCATCGTGGTCAGGCCCGCGTAGCGAGCGATGCCGAAGTCGGTGTGGACGACGAGGTCGCCCTCTTTGAGATCTCCGAACGCCTTCGCGAACGGATTCGAAGCCCCTCGAGCACGAACTTTCCGCCGAGCCCGAGCGCCGAAGATCTCCTCGTCCGACAGCACCGCGAAGCCGCCCGGCGCGTCGATGAAGCCGTTGGAGATCTCCTGCGTGAACAGGTGCGCGTAGACCGCTGGATCGAAAAGCTCCGACGGATCTTCCAGCGGCTCGTGGTGCACCTTCACGTGGACGTTTCGATCCGCGAGCAGCCGTTTGATCCGATCCGCCTGACCCAGCGTGCCGCACGCGATGGCCGCGCCTACCGCCATCTCGCGCCAACGCTCCAGCCGCTCCACGAGCGGAGTCAGCGCGCCCTCTTCGCCGTGATGCGTCCTGATCGCTTCGCGCAGATCTTTCGTCGTGGCGAAGTTGAAGTGAATCGGCGCCGCTTCCGTCTGCGAGAGCGAGAGGCCGCCACCCTCGACGACGCGAAGCTTCGAGATCCGCGCGTCGATGTCGGTCATCGGAACGAAGTGCGCTTCGGGCGGCAAGGTCATGTCGCCGCGCGAGACCGCCTCGTCGTGCGCGGCTTTGATCTCGTCCCACAGCTCCGCGGAGTTTCGGTCCAGGCTGAGCGGATCATCGAGGTAGACGATCGGCTCCTTGCTCCAGAACTGGAGGTAATCCAGCACCGTCGCCAGCCCGCCCGCGTAGAACGTGGGCAGCAGCGGATCCAGGCCGAACGCGTGGATGCCCTCGCGGATCTGCTCCAGCCGTTCGCGCAGCTTCGTCGTCGGCAGGTTCATCTTGTCCGCGAGCTCGCGAATGCCGGACTCGGCGGCCGTTCGCGTCTTCTCGTTGAAGATGAGCTCCTTCGCGGGGGAGAGCTGGAGCTCCGTGAGCGAGTCCACTGTGCGCTGCGTCTCCGGATCGAACGCGCGCATGGACTCGATCGTGTCGCCAAAGAACTCCAGCCGCACCGGGCGGTCGTAGAGCGGCGAGTACACGTCCAGCAGCCCACCGCGCACCGAGAACGTGCCCACGTCCTCCACCAGCGGCGAGCTCTGGTAGCCCATGTCGGAGAGCTTCCGCGCGAGCACGTCCCGGTCGTACTCCTGCCCGACCTTCACGATCTCCGACAGCTCCGCCATGGACGTGGGCGGCATCACCCGTCGATGGAGCGCCCGCTGCGAGAGCACCAGCGCGCTCGCAGTCGTTCCACGTCGCAAGTGGAAGAGCGCCCCAAGCCGTTCGGTGACCGCCACCGCGTCCGCGGACAGCTCATCCCACGGCAGCACTTCCTCGGCCGGGAGCCGAAGCACGCGCGGCTCGGTCAGCGTCCCTTTGCCTCCGAGGAAGAACGCGAGATCGCACGCGAGCTGGTCCGCTTCGTCCTCGTCCGCCGTGACGCAGACGACGGGCGCCTTCGTCGCGCGGATGAGCTTGGAGAGCACATAGCCGCGCGCTGCTCCCTTGAGGTTCTGGGTTCGGACCTTCGCCCCAGCCGTCAGCTCGCGGAGCAGCCGAGCGATGGACGCACCATCCCCTTCGCCCTGCGGCGGGATCAGCGGTGTTCCAGCTCCGGGAAATTGAACGTCGGCCATCGCGGGGGTCCGACTCGATTAACAAAGGACGCCCGCTCGCGCAGCCCTCGAGGTCATCCGTTCGACGTTCGTCTCCGCCGCAGCACGAGCGCGCAAAGGACGGCGAGCAGGGCGAAGCGGCGACGCACGGGCGCGGAATATTCGCACGATTGCGGCCCTGGCCCCATCTGTCGTAGGTCGCTCGTCCGAGTGGAGACCTTCCTCTTCGATCGCTTCGCCGAAAATGAGGACCGCCATTGGTGGTTCCGGGGTCGGCGCGAGGTGCTGATGTCCGTGCTGGACAGGCACCTGGCGCGCGCGCCGGAGAGCGGTCCCCGTCACCTGCTGGATGTGGGCTGCGGCACGGGCTTCATGCTGGAGGCGATGCGAAGGTTCGGCGAGGTCGAAGGGCTGGAGACGTCACCGGAGGCCCGCGACTACTGCCGGCGGCGTGTGCCCGACGTCACGCTCTACGACATTCCTCTCCCGGAAGGACTGCCTCACGGGCGCCGGTACGACGCCATCACCGCGTTCGACGTCATCGAGCACATCGAGGATCCGCGGCCGTCGCTGGAGGCGATCTCGCGCGCGCTCGCGCCGGGAGGCACGTTCATCTGCACGGTGCCCGCGTTTTCGTTTCTCTGGAGCCGGCACGACGACGTGAATCACCACTTCCGGCGCTACACGCGCGGCTCGCTGGTGGAGGAGCTTCGGCGCGCGGGCTTGCGAGTGGAGTTCACCTCGTACTTCAACGCCTGGCTCTTCGCGCCTGTCGCGGCGGTGCGGCTCGCCCAGAAGCTCATCCCGGAGCGCGGCAGCGGCTCCGACATGGACACGCCTCCGCCGATGCCGATCAACGAAACGCTGACCAGACTCTTCGCGAGCGAAAAGCACGTGGTCCCGACGCTCGGTCTGCCGTTCGGTGTCTCGCTGCTGGCGGTCGCGAAGCGCGCTTAGACAGCCCGAGCGACAGCGAACAGCCCGAGTCCCACCGGAAGCTTCACGCGCGACTCCATCGCCGCGATCGCCGGAGCGATCTTGTCGAACACGCGGAGCTGCAACATCGGCATGGTGCGGCGGCGGAGCAGGGTGCTGTTCACGAGCCAGCCCGGAATTCCGACGGCGTTCATCCACTCGAGCTCTTCCACCTCGAAGCCGTTCTCGCTGAGGAGCCTCCGCAGCCGGTTCATGTCGTAGCGGCGGAAGTGACCCACGGCCTCGTCCATCGCGCCGTAGAGCGGCTGCAGCGCGGGGACGAAGATGACGAGCTTTCCACCCGGCTGAAGCACGAGGCGGAAGTTGCGGATCGCCTCCGCGTCGTCCTCGATGTGCTCGAGCACGTTGGAGAGGACGACGGAGTCCAGCCGCTCTTTCGCGAGCCGCTCCCAGTCCGCGCGCTCGACACCGGAGAGGTACGGGCGCACGTGCGGCTTGTCGCGGAACATGTTCCGGAGGCGTTCCACGTAGAAGGTGTCGACCTCCAGCGCGATGAGCAGCTCGAGGCCCTGCTCGATCTGCTGCGTGATGGTGCCGATGCCAGAGCCGACTTCGAGCACCCGCCGGCCGAGGTACTTCCTGAACTTCCGCCCCAGCCACGCGTTGTAGTTCGGCGCCGTGTCCATGCGCGCGAGCGTGTTGTAGCCCTCGTGCATGTTGTCCGCGTCGTTGGTGAAGCCCAGGTAGCGGAACAGCGTGCGCGCGCGACGCAGCTCGAGCTGAAGCGACGACGGCGGCGCCAGCGAGCTCACCGGCACTTCGCGGATCCGGAAGTGCTGCGCGGCGAGCTTCACCAGAATCTCCGGATCGATCGCCTCGTCCTCCGCGCGGAGCGACAGCTTCTGCAGCGCGTCGGTGCGGAACGCGCGAACGCCGGAGAAGGGGGCACGCATCGCCACGCCCGTCACCCGCCGCACGAGCTGGATCAGCGTCCGCTGCTGAAACGACGCCGAGGAGCTGGGGTGCTCGCCGAAGACCGCGTCGGCTGTATCGTTCGCCACCGGTGCCGCGACCGCGCTGACATCGTCCGCGCCGATCTGCAGATGCGGATCCAGCACGATGGTGATGGGCTGCTTCACGGCCTGAAGTCCCTGCCGGAGCGCTCGCCCCGGACCGCCGCTGACCTCCAGCGCCCGAGCGCCCGTCACGTCGAGGCGTTGTGGCCCCGCGAGGAGCACGTCCGCTCCAGGCGCCCGCACGGCCTCGGCCAACGCGACCGCGGTGGACGCGGATTCAGGCGTGAAGGGAATCACCACGGAGAACGTCATTGGGGGTCCCGTCCCTAGCAGACGGTGCGGCGCAAGTCGAAAGCTGCGAATGAAGCGCTCGCGGCGCGCTTGCGTTAAAGGGCGTGCGCGATGTCCTCGCTGCTCGACACCTTCCGCGTGCTCTCGTCATTCGATCCGCCGAAGGGCGTGCTGAAGGGCGCGTCGTGGGACGAGTTCGGCAGCTGGGCGCTGAGCAATGGCGTCGCGCCGCTCGCGGCGTACAACCTTCAGTACCGGTTGGCAGGAGCGGGCGCACCCGAGGAGGTGCGCGATCGGCTGCTCTCCATCTACTCGGGCACCATCAACGACAACGTGATGAAGCTCGTGAACTGGAAGCGCTGCATCGACGAGCTCGAAGGAAGAAAGCTCGTCATTCTCTCCGGCGCCGCGTTCGCGGAGGCGCTCTATCCGCACGTCGCTTTCCGGCCGGTGGTGGAGATCGAGCTGCTGCTTCGAGGAGCGGACGTGGCGGGCTTCGCGGGCTTCATGAAGCCGAATCACTTCAACGAGGTGGACGCCGCCGGAAGAGCGGACCACATCCTCAGCGACACCCGCACCGAGCTGTACGTGCACACCTCGCTCTTCGGAGGCCCGACGTCACCGGTCGACGAAGAGGTGATGTCGCGAGCGCTGCCGATGAAGCACTACGGAACCTCCGTCTTCCGCCCGTCGCACGAGGACGCGATTCTCTCCGTGGCGGTCTCGCACGCGCGCGCCGGCTATCAGGTGCCAATGCTCTCGTTTCTGGATCTGAGAGAGCTGATCCGCTCCGCGCCGTTCGTCTCCGGTCCGTACAGCAAGCCGTACGACGCGGACCTCGTGAAGAGACGAGCGAAGCAGTGGAACGTTGAGCGAGCCCTCTACGCGTCGATGGCGATCATCGCGAGGCTGTTTCCAGAGCTGGAGCCGTTCGCCGCGAAGCTGTTGCCCGAGCTCAAGGGAACGAGCCGAGCACTCGTGGACAAGCTGATCGTGACCCCCGTCGCATCCCTCCAGACGAGATCGATGCGAGGCACCGATCGCCTGAGGAAGTGGCTCGTACCCATCCACTCCGCCTGACACTCACTGCGGATCGCAAGCCCCGACGCACGGATTCACGATCGTCCCGTCGTTCCAGAACTGGATCATCTGATTCTGAGCGGCGGGCAGAGCGCGAACACCCTGATGCACATCGTTGTCATCCGCCGCCGGCTGGGCGTCCTTGTAGAGCGCGTTCGTGTCATGCCCGAAGTCGAACAACGTCACCGCTGACTGACTCGTCGGAGCATCCACCGTCGGAAGCCCGAATACCTGTCGCGGCGACGGCTGCAGCAGCGGCAATCCAATCAACCGAGCGTGCAAGAACGCGCCGAGGTTCGGAACCTCCAGATCTCCGAGGCCGGTCTGAAACAGCACGCGGCGATCCGGCGCATTCTCCGGCAGCTGATTCTTCAGCAAGTAGCCCGCGTACGTGCCCGGATCGATCCGATCGAACTGCGGCTGAAGCTGCGCGATGAACTTCTGCTGATCCAGCGGGTCCGAGATCGCGCTCTCGATGAGGAGCAGGAAGCTCTTGAACGGAACGGCGCGCATCATCATGTGCGTGAAGCCGCACCCGCCGACGTTCAGCACGATGCGATCGAGTGAGGGATTCAGCGCCGCCATCGTGCCGCCGAGGATGTGGCCCTGGCTGATCCCCAGATACGAGCCGATCTTCGCGCCGTACACCGGCTGCCCCGCGTTGCTGCCATTGGGCCCGGTCGACGTCCCGACACCGCTCTGAGGCCGAGCAAAATCCGGCAGCGCGCGCATCGGTCCCTCAATCGCTTTGGTGAAGACGATCCAGTTCGCCATCGCCTGATGCAGGCGGTCCGAGAAGCGCAGCGTGTTCTGCGGATGGCCCGTGATGTCGCCCGCGACGACGCCCACGTCCTCGCCGCTCATGCCCCACCAGTCGATCGCGAAGAACACGGACTTCGTCTTGTCCTCGATGTCGCGGATGCCGCCGTAGGTGATCTCGTCGCGGCTGCCGAAGAACCCATGCCCGTACAGCACCGGCCGCCCCGCCTCGTACGCGTCGCGCACGGTGTTCGGAATCACCGACACCCACTTGAACTGCACGGTGCCGTTCTGGGCCACCTTGCCGTTCGCATCGCGGCTGATCGCAGCGCCAGGATCCGCGCTCTCCATGAACAGCGGCGCCTCGACGGTTCCGCGGATCACCTTCCACGTGTCGTTGAACCCGGACGCGAGATCCACGCTCTCGATCGCGACGGTCGGCGTGTGCGTCTTGAGCCACTCCAACGTCTGCGCGCGAACCTGCAGCATGTCGGTGGTCACGCTCTCGGTGCTGCCGGTCGTGAAGTCCCACGCGAGCTGAATGTCGTCGCGAGCAATCCCTGATGCCTCCAGCTCCGGAAACACCTCCGCGTCGAAGCGGGCGGCGAGAGGCTCGAGCTGCGGATCGCCCTTCGTCAGATGATCACGAATGCGCCTGAAGCCCTCCGGCGTGGGCATCACGCTGCCGTCGCCAGCCTTCGCGTGGCGGATCACGATCACGTAGCGCGTGTTCTCCTTGAGGCCCACGACCGGGTGCATCACCAGCGCCTGACGTTCCGGGCTCTTCGCGCGCGGATCGAGATCCACGAAGTGAGCAATCCGCTCGTGCGTTCCCACTTCGATCCAGAGCGTCTGGCTGTCGTCCGCGACGCTCTTCGCATAGTCGTCGTTGATGCCGATGAAGCCGTCCGCCAGCACTCCCGAGGGAAACGCGGCGACGACCGTCGGGATGTGCGAGTAGCCATCCGGCGCATGCCAGAGGTTCGGATCCGCGGGACCGCCCGCCGTGCGAACGCGCGCGACCTTCGTGATCTCGATGCGATGCCCCGAAGGCATCGTCGCGTCCTCCACCCGGAAGAAGTCCGACGGGTAGGGGAGCAGGCAGTCATGACCGCCGAGCAGCGGCTGACATCCCTCCTGAAGCGCGAGAGGTGGAAGCGTGTTCTCCGGCGTCTTGCCGCAGGAGAGAAGAAGCAGCGCCGAGAGGGAGACGAGAAGGGCGTTCCGCATGGGGCGCGGAAGCTACCCGCGATCCCGGCAGGAACGCGACTCAGGGAAGGAGGCGCGCTCTCGTCGGACGAGAATCAACGCAGATCGCGCGACGCGATCCGGATCCGCACGAGATCATCGAACACACCCGGATCGAGCGCCTGAAGCGCCTGGTGCTGATCCGCTGGGAAGAGCTCCTCTTCGCTCTTCGAGTCATCGCCGCCATCGGGATGGTGCTTGTCCTTCTGGCCGGAGGCGAGCTCGCTGCCCGGCATCTCTTCCGGCGCGGTGATGCCGTTGGAGATGGCGACGTGGTCGCCCGCCTGGTGATCCAGCGTTGCGCCGAGGGCGAGCAGACTGCAGAAAAAAACTGCGAGGACGGCCAGTGTCTTCATGGTGGTGCTCCGCGACTTCAGCGGTTCATTTCACCCGACGCCCGGACCGTCCTCGCTATTCACACCGACACCCGCCTACTTCTTCAGCGTGCGGATGTACTTCACGAGGCCGTCGATCTCCTCCGCGGAGAGCTTGTCCTTGAACGGCTTCATCTTCTTGTTGTCCTTGCTGCCCTCGGAGATCACCGTCTTGATGTCCTCGTCGGTGTGCTTCTTCTGCCAGGCGGGGTCCGACATGTCGGCGATCTTCTCCTTCTCGCCCGTCTTCGTCTTTCCAGCGCCATCCTCACCGTGGCAGCTCTTGCACTTCGCCTTGTAGGTATCCGCCGCCGAGTCCGCGAACGCGGGCGCAGCGAGGGTGAGACAGGCCACCGCAGCAATGATCGATCTCTTCATCTGGCGTCACTCCAAATTCGGGTTGAACTGCGCGTCGGACGAAAGCTCCTGACGATTCTTCAAAGCCCCTTCGAATGAGCTGACGCATCGCAGTATAGGCACGGCGAGCGCTGACGTAAGTTCCGGATTCGCATGCTGCGAATGCTGATCTCGGCGCCTTCTAGAACGTTCCCGATCGCGCTGGAGCGCGGGGTGGGACTGACGCTCGGACGTGGCAAACACGCCGAGGTTCGCGTCGACGACAAGACGGTCGCCGCCGAGCACCTCTCGCTGCGGGTTGATGCGGACGGAAACGTCACCGTCGATGCCGCGGCGCCCGCGCTCCTGAATGGCGTGCAGCTCACCGGAAAATCCGCTGTCCGAGCAGGCGACGAGATCGTCCTTGGCGACACCGTGCTCCTCTTTCAGCACCTGAGTGAGCGGCCAACGCCAACGCCTGCGCTCTGGCCATGGGAGCCGTTCGTCGCGGAGCTCTCGTCCGCGGTGGGACCGCTGGGGTTGTTGTTGGTGAGCTCGCCCACGCTCGTGGAGAAAGAGCGCGCCGCGTGGTTGTCGGTGCTCGCTCAGCAGGCAACTTCCGCTCGGTGGGCGGAGGTCGGGCCGGAGACGGTGGCGGCGTGGATGCCGGAGGAAGGCAAGGCGCTGCTCGCGGTGCGGGATCGCGTGCAGGCGGCGCTGATGGGTTCGCGCAAGCCGTTTCGGGTTGGCACCGCGCACCGCTCCGAAGCGTTTGATGGAGCGACGGTTCTGGAGTGGGCGTTCGCGAGGCTCTTCGGGCTCGAGCGGTCGTCCGCGGATGACGAGCTCATCCTGCACGACGCGTCGATGATGAGACTCCGAGCGCTGGCGGAGCGGATCGGCGCGGCGGAAGGATCAGTGCTGGTGCTCGGGGAGCCGGGAGCAGGGAAGACGACCTGCGCGGAGTGGATCATCTCGCAGCGGCCAAAGACCAGGACGCTGATCAGAATCGATCGCGGGCAGACCGCGGAGTCTTCGAAGGATGTGGTGGCGGTGGCGAACGACTGGCTGAGCCGCGAGTTGCAGCGATCGTACGAGCACGTCCTTCACATCCCGGCGCTGCGAGACAGGCCGGCGGACATCGTGCCGCTCGCGGAGCTGTTCGTGACGAGGGTGACGAGGGCGCTGGGGAGAAGTCAGCTCGGGCTCAGCCTGTCGGTGCGGGAGGCGCTGCAGAGCGCGAAGTTCGAAGGAAACATCCGCGAGCTGAAGATCGCGATGGAACGCGCCGCGCTGAACACGACCGGAGACGAGATCCGCCTCGAGTCGTTGCCGGAGACGGTGCGGAGAACCGGCCGTTCAGCGGCAGGAACCGGAGGAGATCTCCGCGCAAGCCTGAAGAGCGCGGAGAAAGAAGCCCTGCTGCAGGCGCTGGGAAGAACGCGCTGGAACGTCACCGAAACCGCCAGACAGCTCGGACTGCCGAGGCGCACGGTCGTGTACCGAATGTCGAAGTTGGGCCTGCGAAGACCCAGGTGATCCTCAACCTTCGCGACGCCACTCCGCCCGAAGCCCGCGAACGATCTCCTCGAGCGACATCGGCGGATGCGCAAGCCGCGCCGCCCGTCCAACGGTAAGCCCCGCGCGAAGCGGACGAAGCACCGACAGCGCCCCCTCCGCCATCTTCACCGGCTGAATCAACGCCTGATCAAACCCAAAAACCTCGCAGACCTTCCGCCCAACGCTGACGCGGTCCACCGCGTCCGCTCCGCAGAGATTCCAAACGCCAGCTCCGCGAGCTTCCGCAACATCGATCACCATCTCCGCCACATTGCTCGCAAGCGAAGGCGAGACGATCTGATCGGAGAACAACCGCACGCTCTCGCCCGAAGACATCGACTTCACGAGCCACGCGCCGAAGTTGTTCTTCGCGCCCGGAGGCCAACCCATCACGGTCGCGGTGCGAACGATCGCGCAGGAGGGAACGAACGTGCGAGCGACGAGCTCCGCCTGGAACTTCGTCCGCGCGTAGACGCCCTGCGGATTCGGAAGATCGTTCTCCGAATACGGTCCCCGCTCGCCGTCGAACACGTAGTCTGTGGAGACGTAGATGAGGTGAGCGCCGGTCCTTCGAGCCGCGCCCGCGAGATTCCGCGTCGCGAGCATGTTCGATCGATACGCCTCATCGGGCGATCGCTCGCAAGCGTCCACGTCGGTGAGTCCCGCTGGGTGAATGATCACATCGGGGACCGAGGCGGCGAAGAGCGCATCCACGATCTCCGGCCGCCAGAGCTCGCCATGCGTGGCCCTCGACTGCGCGACGACGACATGCCCGCGAGCTCGCGCGATGGGAACGATGCGTGAAGCGACCAATCCCGTTGCGCCAGTGACGAGCAGGCGCATCAGTGACCGGGCGGAGTGAGCCAGACGGATTGCAGGAACTTCGTCGCCGCCACGTCGTGATCATCGTGCCGCGCGAGCGACGCATGCAGCCCCACGAACAACAGCACGACGACCAACGCAGCGACGCCCGTCGCGATCGGCGGAGAGCCCTTCGCGGTGCCAGGAGAGAGGGTGAGCAGCAGCACCACCCCTCCGGCCGCGACGAGCACCAACACGATCGGCAGCGTCCCCAACGCGCCACCGCCCGCCATGCCGAGCGCCCGGAAGACCGTCGGAACGAAGAACCCGTCCCGGAACAGCGGAGCCGCGAGACCGAACAGAGGCTCACTGACGTCGTCCGGGATGTAGTTCACGAAGGTGACGAGGCCGGTGACGACGATCGACGCCGCGCAGAGTCCCACCGCGAGCCCGTACATCCACTGCAAGCGCGCCGTCTTCTTGAGCTCCACGAGCAGCAAGCCCACCGGAAGAAGCAGGAACGGAACGAGCCCGGTCATGTGGCGAGGCCCGGTGGTCCACCCCCACGAGTCGTAGGCGAACGAAGAGGTGAAGTACGTGTAGCCGGCGAGCAGAAAGACGATCAGCCAGAACAGCGCCCGGTCACTCGCGGTGGCATCGGCGGTCGCGCGAGGATCGATCATCGAGCCGCTCGCTGTCGAAGCGCGCGTCTTGCGAAACAGCAGCACCGTCCCGGGCAGCGCGAGCAGCAGAAACGGCGCGAGCATGAACAGCCCGCGCAGCCGCGAGAAGTAAGAGAGGCCGAGCGCGTTCACATCCGGCAACCGGATCCCGAGAAACCCGCCCACGTGCCAGCCCTGGTATGCGGCGTCGTTGAGGAACTTGTAGCCGGTGGTGAAGGGGTTCCCGAACGCGGCCTTGTGGTAGCTGGCGAGCGCGGCGATGAACGGCAACGCGCCCAACGTCGCGAGCCCGGCGGCGCGGAGCAGTCCGATCACCCTGCGAGACATCGGCACCGAGCGGTGAATCAGGAACGTGATCGCCGCGTACACGAACAGCACCGCCACGCCCAGAGCGCCGGTGTACTCCGCCGCGACGGTTGCGCCGGCGAACGCGCCCGCGACGAGATAGCCCCACTCCTTCCAGTCGCCGCGTCCGCAGCGCCACAGCGCATAGAACGAAGAGAAGAGCAGCACCGCGGTGGACTGGTGGCTCATGAAGAGCAGCGAGTAGCTGAACGCGAGCGTGCCCAGCGCGTACGAGACCACCAGCGCATCCGTGACATTCGCGGGCAGGTACGCGCCGAGAAATCGCCGCAGGATGATCAGCATGAGCAGCGTCGGCAGCACGGTGAGAAAGAAGCGAGACCAATACACGAGCGAAAGCTCACTCACCGCGTACAGCTGTCCGCCGCCGATGGCGCGCAGCACGGCGTAGACGGGGACGTCCGCGAACGACATCAGCGGCGCCTTCGACGGGTAGTACTTGCCGTCCTTGACGGAGAGATCGCCGACGCGGCCGTAGTCCATCAGCGCGCGGTTGATGTCGAGGGTGCCGTACTCCACGAGCGCGCGCGTCTGCCACAGCCGGCACAGCTCATTGGGCGAGCGCAGGCCCGGGTGGTACGGGAAGGGGACGATGTAGAGGAGGACGACGACGGCGTAGAGGGAACGCCGGAGCAGCGGAGGCATCAGAGCGCGTCCGGGCCACGCTCGCCGGTGCGGATGCGCACGGCCTCTTCGACGGGCAGCACGAAGATTTTCCCATCGCCGATCTTGCCGGATTTGGCCGCGCGCTCGATCGCTTCGAGCACTTTGGGAACGAGATCGTCAGCGACCACCGACTCGATCTTCACCTTCGGAACGAAGTCGACGACGTACTCGGCGCCCTTGTAGAGCTCCGTGTGCCCCTTCTGCCGACCAAAGCCCTTCACCTCGGTGACCGTGAGGCCGAACACGCCAATCTCCGAGAGCGCATCCTTCACGTCATCCAGCTTGAACGGCTTGATGATGGCTTCGATCTTCTTCATAGGACTCGCGGGTATACCGAATTGACCCCCTCCGGTCATGGCCCGCGCTCTACGCGCAGAAGCTCGTAGTCCGCGCCTTGATAAAGCGTCCGGCTGCGCGCGTCCAACGCCGCGAAGTACGCACAGAGCTGACTGAGATCCTTCTCCAGCATCGCGGCGTTGCTCGGCCCGTGGAACTGCAGATAGTCCGCCTTACCCTGCTCGTCACCGATGCACGCCCCCCCCAGGGCGAATGCGGAAACAGACGCGCGCGCCTGGGGCTTGTGTGGCAGCAGCAGAACGTCGGGGCGCTGGTGGCTGTAGAAGCCAAAGTTCTCATCCGCGCGATAGTTGGGAGCCATCGAAACGAGGAACGCTCCCTCCTCGAGACCTATGATCCGGTCGGTCGCAGACACCTTCGCCGACGTGGCGCTCTGCAGTGCTGCCCATTCCCGCGCGCCGGCTCGCGCGGTGCGGAGCCAGACGACGTCCTTGGCGAGATTCACTCCCACGACGATCACCACTGCTACTGCCAGCACGGCGAGCGCCCATCGCCTCTTCCACGCGACGAGCTCGATGCCTACGAGCCCGACGCAGAGGCTCGCTACCCAGGAGCGGTAGACGAAGTAGTACGAGGACGAGATGTTGTTGAAGTAGGAGAAAGAGAGCACCCCGGACGCGGACACCAGCAGGAGCGCGGTGGAGACGCGCCGAAGGCCGC
>JBJMQN010000262.1:0-4615 GCA_045802665.1 Myxococcaceae bacterium
CGCGCTCGCGCAGGATTCCAACGCCCTCGAGGAGCTGGATCCCGATCTCGCCAACAAGCCGAAGAAGAAGGTCGTCCACAAAGAGGACACCGAGGACACGGCGAACGATCAGGTCGAACAGCCGGTCGTCAAAAAACAGCCGCCGGTTGTGAAGCAGCAGCCCGTCGTCGTGCAGCCGGTGCAGCCGCCGGTCGTGAAGCAGCAGCCCGTGGTCGTGCAGCCGGTGCAGCCGAAGGTCGAGCCGAAAGTTGACCCGAAGGTCGAGCAGAAGGCGCCGCCGGTCGTCGATCCCAAGGCGAAGGTCGACGCCACCGCGAAGCCCGTCGTCGAGCCGCCGAAAGAGGAGCCGAAGCCGCGCGACACCGCGAAGCCGATCCTGACGACCAAGGTGACCGACGAGACGCTGCAGGCCACGTGGGACAAGTGGCGGAAAGCGCACGCCGCGCTGGATGTGAAGGGCGCGGAAGCGGCGGAGCAGGAGCTTCGAACCGAGAAGGCGGAGATCGGCGCGAGCGACCTCGAGTCTTTCGCGATGGGTTTTTCGCGTGCCTCCGAAGCGCGCCGCAACGCGGATGATCCCGCCGGTGCCGTGCGGCTCGCGTCAATCGGAGTCGAGCTCGCCCCGCACCTGCCGTACACGCACATCGAGCTCGCTCGCGCGTACTTCCAGGCGGACCCGTCGGAGTTCGGCCGCGTCATCGCCGAGGGAAAAACCGCGCTGATGCTCACCTTCAGCGAGCCGCGCTACCTGCGCCCCGCCGTCGCCGATCTCGCCGCCGCCGCGCTCTACGCGCTGGTTGCCACGGCCGCCGCGGTGATCCTGATGCTGTTCATCCGGCGCTCGCGCTACTTCTTCCACGACTTCCACCACCTCTTCCCGAAGGCGGCCGCGACGTGGCAGTCCGCGGCGCTCGCGTTGGTGCTCCTCGCCCTGCCGATCGTGTTCCGGATGGGCGCGGGACCGGTGCTGCTCGCGCTGTTCCTCGCGGTGGCGATGTACCTCTCCCTCACGGAGCGCATCGTCGCCGCTGCCCTCATCGCGCTCCTCGCCGCCGTTCCGTTCGCGGGCGGCGCGATCGTGGATCACACCGCGTTCGCCGGGACGCCCGCTGAAGACGTGTACCGGCTGGAGCACGGCGGCCTCGACGCAACCTCTGCCGCCACCCGCATCCGCGCGCACTTCAAGGAAGGCCACGCGACGTTCGCGGAGATCTACGCGCTGGGCCGGTTCGAGCTCCGCCGGGGCAACGCGGCCGAGGCGATCGATCTCTTCAAGCAGGCCGCTGCGCTCAAGCCGGGCGACGCGCGCACGCTCACCAACCTCGGCAACGCGATGATGGCGAAGGGCGACGAAGAAGGCGCGCTCGGCCAGTACACCGCGGCGGTGCAGGCGGATGGCTCGCTCGCGGCGGCCTCCTACAACCTCTCGCGCATCTACTACCGCCGCGCCAAGCAGCTCCCGGACGCGGACGTCGGCGCGATGCTGGATCAGGCTCAGACCGCGCTCACCGAGTCGCAGCGGCTGGATCCGAACCTGCTCACGCACCAGGATCCGCCCGACGACAACCTCCAGGCGAACCTGCTGCTGCTGTCGCCCGAGCTGCCGCTCTCGGAGATCTCCGACCTCGCGGATCTCAACCCCACGGGAGACACCGTGGCGCGCCAGCTCTCGAGCCAGCTCTTCTCCGCGACTCAGCCGGAGAACGCCCTCATGTTCGGTGCCGGCGCGGCGCTCCTCATCATCGGCTTCGGCTATGCGCGGCGCGGCGCCAACGCGTCGATGGCGTGCGACAAGTGCGGCCGCCCCGTCTGCAAGCGCTGCGATCCGGAGCTCGTCCAGGGTGGAACGCTCTGCAACCAGTGCGTGCACGTCTTCGCTCGCAAGGGCGCGGTGCCGCCGCCGGTGAAGGTCCGGAAGCAGCACGAGGTCGCGCTGTATCAGACGCGGCTGGATCGGCTCTCGTACCTGTTCGGTTCGCTGTGCTCGGGCGCAGGGCACATCTTCGTGGGCACGCCGATTCGCGGCGCGATCTACGCGTTCCTCTTCCTCTTCGTGCTGATGAACTTCGTCTTCCGCTCAGGCGTGCTCAGGGCTCCGTTTGGAGCGACGCCGGAGCTCTTGCGAATCGTGCCGCTCGCGATCGCTTTCCTTCTCGTCTACGGCCTGACCCTGCGCGGCCTGTACAAGCGGCAGACCGAGTAACGCCATGGCTCTCAAAGGCACACTCAAAGACTTCGGTATCGCGGATATCCTGCAGCTCATCGGTCAGCAGCAGAAGACCGGCACCCTGTTCCTCAAGAACAAGGAGCAGGAAGTTCAGATCGGCTTCAAGGACGGCAACATCGTCAAGGCCGAGAGCTCCACGCGAAAGCGCAAGGACCTCATCGGCAACATGCTGGTCCGCGCGGAGGTCATCACCGAGGCGCAGCTGAACGCCGCGCTGGAGACGCAGAAGCGGACCCAGAAGCGGCTGGGTGACGTGCTCGTCTCGACGAAGGCGATCACCGCCGAGAACTTCAAGCGGATGGTGCAGCTGCAGGCGACGGAGACGCTCTACCGGCTCTTCGGCTGGAAGACCGGCACCTACGAGTTCGAGCAGGGCGAGGTCGACTACGACCAGAGCGTGATGACCCCGCTCCGAGCGGAATCCGTCCTGATGGAAGGCTTCCGGATGGTCGACGAGTGGCCGGTGATCCGCAAGGCGATCACCAGCTACGAGATGACGTTCGAGCAGCTCAAAGACCTGCCACCGCCCGTCGCGAAGCCCGAAGGCGACGCGTTCGACGCGGCGCTGGATGACGCGTTCGCGGAGAAGAAGAAGGACGAGAGCAAGGGCGACTTCGCGTCCGTCTCGGACAACGAGCGGAAGGTCTACGATCTCGTGAAGACCGGCCGCGATGTCCGGCGGCTCATCGATCTGTCGTCGCTCGGCGAGTTCGAGACCTGCAAGTCGCTGCTGAACCTCGTGAACCTGGGCTACCTGAAGGCGAACAAGGCCTCGGGAAAGAGCGAGGCGCTCGGGCCCACCGACTCGATGCTGAACAAGGTCGGCGGCATCGCGCTGCGCGTGATGGTGACGGTGATGGTGCTCGCCGTGCTCGCGCTCGTGTTCAGCAAGGCGGACTTCGAGGGAATGTCGCTGACGTCCGGGCCCACCGCCACGTACGCGGATCCGGCGACGCAGCGCTTCGTGAGCAAGGCTCAGCTCGCGCGCATCGAAGCGGCGCTGGACGTCTACAAGCTGGAGAAGGGCGAAGTGCCGGAGAAGCTGGAGGCGCTCGTCGACACAGGGCTGCTCAAGGGCGAAGACCTCCGCTACCCGTGGCGCGACGCGTACTACTACCGGCGCACCGAGAAGACGCAGTTCGTCCTGTTGCCTCCACTCCGGTAGTCAGGCCCAGGCGATCTCCCGCGTCCCTGCCTGCTAAGCTGCCGGTCAGCCTTACTTTGACCTGCACGGCGCATTTGCGCGGTTAGCTTTTAGGCCGATTGCACCGCGTGCCCGCGCAGCCGAGGAGATTTTCAAGAACTTGAGGACGAACACTCAGCCGCAGCAGCTGCCTTTGACGACCGCGAAGGTCGATCTCGCCGACAACGACGTCGCGCGGGCCCTCGCAGGCGCCCAGAACGAAAACCTCAAATTGATGGAGCGGCGCCTCGGCGTTCGCGTTGGCCAGCGGGGCACGGAGCTGCTGCTCTCCGGCGCACCCGATGCGCTGGCGTTCGCCGTTCGTCTCTGCGAGCAGCTGGCGGCGATGGTCCGTGCCGGCCGTCCCGTCTATCTGCAGGACGTGGAGCAGGCGATCAAAGTGCTCGGCGCGTCAGGCGACGACGAGAACGCGCTCGAAGACGTGATGAACCCGGTGCTCAACGGGCGTTCGGGCCGTCAGGTCGCCCCCAAGAGCATCGCGCAGAAGCGCTACGCGGACGCCATTCGCAACCACGACATCGTGTTCGGCGTGGGCCCTGCGGGAACGGGCAAGACGTACATCGCGATGGCGATGGCCGTGGCGTACCTGCAAGAGCGCAAAGTGAAGCGGATCATCCTCGCGCGGCCGGCGGTGGAGGCGGGTGAGAAGCTCGGCTTTCTCCCCGGAGATCTCGCGGAGAAGGTGAACCCGTACCTGCGCCCGCTCTACGACGCGCTCCACGACATGATGGATACGGGAAGAGCCGCGCAGCTCATCGAGCAGGGCACGGTGGAAGTGGCGCCGCTCGCGTTCATGCGCGGCCGGACGCTGAACGACGCGTTCGTGATCCTCGACGAGGCGCAGAACACCACGGTCGAACAGATGAAGATGTTCCTCACCCGCCTTGGCTTCAATTCGAAGGCGGTGGTGACGGGTGACGTGACGCAGGTCGATCTTCCGGTGGGAAGAAAGAGCGGCCTCACCCACGCGGTGAACATCCTGCGGCCAGTGGACGGCATCTACTTCGCGCACTTCTCGGATACGGACGTGGTGCGTCACCCGCTCGTGCAGGAAGTCATCCGCGCGTACGACAAATCCGAAGAGGCGGACCGGCAGGAGCAGGAAGCCCGGAAGGCCGCGCAGGAAGCGCCAGGCACACCTCCTGCGCCCAATCACGAGGCGTAGGTCCGCGGCACATCATTGA
>JBJMQN010000263.1:0-7026 GCA_045802665.1 Myxococcaceae bacterium
CAGCTCGACGGCTTCTCCACGACCGCCGCGATCCTCACCGAGTCCGGCCCGACGACGGGCGCCGCGAACGACAGGCTGGATGCGGATTCGCTGGGGTCCACGCAGTTTTTGCTCGTGAACCTCGCGAAGCCGACTGAGACGGTGGGAGTGGATGTCACGTGCAAGTCCTGCGG
Source organism: Myxococcaceae bacterium (assembly GCA_045802665.1). Classification (GTDB taxonomy): domain Bacteria; phylum Myxococcota; class Myxococcia; order Myxococcales; family Myxococcaceae; genus JBJMQN01. The sequence goes on from JBJMQN010000263.1 coordinate 174, forward strand.
GAAGGTGGGTACTCCGCCGGGCACCGAGCCGGATCAGCTCAGGCTGGTGCCACAGTTGCCGCTCCGATCGCACACGCAGTACGCCATGTTCTGGATCCGCGGCGTGAAGGGCCTCAACGACACGAAGCTCGCGAACACGGGCTCCGCCTGGGCGCTTATGCGGCTGTCCACTCCGCTCGTGGTCAACGGCGTCTCGCAGGTGCCGGCGGTGGACGTGTTGACCGCTTCGCTGATCGAGCCGCTGCGCCTTCAGTACCAGCCGCTGCTTCAGATGATGGATGCGAAGGGCATCGCGCGCGAGGACGTGATGCTCGCGTGGACGTTCACCACGCAGACCACGACCGAGCCGCTGGCCGCGCTTCGCAACAAGCCGCAGGAGTGGAATCTGCCGACGGCGACGGTGGGGACGCTGGCGGCGGTGGACTACTCGTTGCTGAATACGGCGTCGATCTTCACGGGGCAGGATTGGGTCTCGCAGATCCGCTGGATCAAGGAGGGCCAGTTCACCAGCGGGCTCGCGCTCGCTCCGGGCTTCGAAGTGGATCCGACGACCGGGCAGTCCCTGCCCACCGATGCGGCGTTCTCGGACGCGACGCTGACGACGCCGAAACAGGAGACGATCTACTTCCTGCTCTCGGTGCCGAAGTCGCCGAAATTCTCTGACGGCCGCATCCCGGTGATCATCTTCCAGCACGGGCTCCTCCGGTCCCGGCGCGACATGGCGCTGATCGCGAACACGATCAACGCGGCTGGCTACGCGGCGCTCGCAATCGACGCGCCCTTCCACGGCAACCGCACCTACTGCCGAGCGGACTCTGAATGCGCTCAGGGCACCACCTGCAGCGCGGACCACCGCTGCCCGGGCGGCTACGCGAACCTGGATCAGACCGGCAACCCGGCGCTGTCCGGCAACGGGTTCGTCTCGGCGACGAATCCGTTTGCGACCCGAGATCACTTCCGGCAGCAGGTCATCGATCTCGCGCAGCTCATCCGGTCTCTGCAGGACACGACGGCGGGCATCGGCGCGGTTGACGTGGATGATCCGAACACGACGGGCGTCATCGAGCACCTGGAGGTTGCGAACCCGCTCCCGCGCTACATCGGACAGTCGTTGGGCGGCATCATCGGGACGCTGGCGACGGCGGCGATTCCCGAGATCACCTCGTCCACGTTGAATGTGCCGGGAGCGGATCCGGTGGGCATCACGCTGACGTCCCCGGCGTTCTCCTCGAACAAGCAGCAGCTCGACACGTACCTCGCAGGGCGCGGCATCGCGACGAACTCGCAGGCGTACGATCAGTTCATGGACACCGCTCGGTGGATCCTCGATCCGGCGGATCCGCAGAACTTCGGCCGGCACCTGATCGCCGAGCCGCTGAAGGACGTCCGGACGAACCAGCCCGGTCCCGCCAAGCACGTCTTCGTGTCGTGGATCTTCGGCGATCAGGTCGTGCCGAACCCGACGACGCAGCTTCTGCTCAGGAGCATCGACACCGGCAACCTCAGCTCCTACTTCAGCCAGAAGCAGTACCAGGGCGGAGACCATTCGTTCCTGCTGAACATCCAGAACGCGATCTCCGCGAAGACGGCACAGAACGACGCGGTGAACTGGGTGAAACCGTGACGAAGGCGGCGTGGCTGTCTGTGCTGCTGCTCTCGGGTCCGGCGTTCGCCGCTGGCTTCGCGCTGCCGGAACAGGACGCGCGGTCGCTCGGGATGGCGGGCACGGGTGTCGGTTCGGCGGAGGGCGCGGCGACGATCTTCTACAACCCCGGCGCCACCGCGTTCGAAGATGGGATGTCTGCCGAGGTCTCGCTCATCACGCTCGTACCGCTGTTCGATCACGAGAACGGCGGTGTGAAGACCGAGGCCAATACGCGCCCGAACTTCGCGCCCACGCTCTTCGTCGAAGCGCCAGTGATGGAGCATCTGTATCTGGGGCTGGGCGCGTACTCGGCGTTCGGCGCGCGCATCACCTGGCCTTCTGATTTCGCGGGAAGGTTCGAAGGCTCCAGCTCCACGCTGACGACGTTTCAGGTGAACCCGACGGTCTCGTACCGAATCAACGATGCGCTCTCTGTGGGCGCCGGCGTGGACATCGTTCGAGCGGCGGTGGAGCTCGATCGTCAGCTCGACTTCGTGAGCACGGAAGGATCGCTCCGGCTCGGCGGCGGGACGTGGGGCGTGGGAGGCAACGCGGGGCTTCAGGCGAGGCTGATGCACGAACGGATGCGACTGGGCGTGAGCTACCGATCCGCGGTCTCGCTCTCCTTCGACGGCCGAGCGGACTTCACCGTCCCGCCCGAGCTTCAGTCGCAGCTCAAGGATCAGGACGTCCGCACGAGCATCACGCTGCCGCACGTCATCTCCGCCGGCTGGGGCTTCGCGGTGACGCCGCGGTTCTCGGTCGCGATCGACGCGAGCTACACGACGTGGTCGGTCCTCAAGTCCATCGACCTGCACTTCGACGATCCCTCGCTGGATCAGTCCCTGCGCCGCGATTGGGTGAACACGATCACCGTGCGGGGCGGAGTCGAATACGCGCTCAGCCGTGAGCTGAAACTGCGCGGCGGTGTCGGCTTCGATCCCACGCCCTCGCCCTCCGACACGACCTCACCTTCGCTGCCGGACGCCTCGCGCATCCTCGCGTCGGTGGGCGTCGGGTACAGGCTCGGTAACTTCAACGTCGATGCGTCGTACATGTTTGCGGATCTGCTCCCCAACCAGACGACCGGCGATGCCTTCCCGGGCACGTACACCGGCATGGCTCACGTCGCCGCGCTGACCGTTTCGTTTCGCCAGTAGGATTTCGCCGCCTTGGCCATCGAACCCGCAGTCCTGTTGATCGCCGACATCGGCGGCTACACGCGCTTCATGCAGATCACCCGCGCGAACCTGGCGCACAGTCAGGTCATCATCGCGGAGCTGCTGGAGGCGATCATCGACGCGGCGAGCCCGATGTTGGAGCTCGCGAAGCTCGAGGGCGACGCGGCGTTCTTCTACTACCCGCTCAAGAAAGGCATGCCGAGCCCGGAGCAGGTGGAGCAGCTCATCGCCCGGATGCGTGACGCGTTCCGGATGAAGCTGAATCAGCGCGCGGTGGACAAGGCGTGCTCGTGCGAAGGCTGCATGAAGGTGACGGACCTGACGCTCAAGTTCGTGGCGCACTCGGGCGACGTCGCGTTCCAGAAAGTGAAGAGCTACACGGAGCTCGCCGGAGTGGACGTGATCATCGTCCACCGGATGCTGAAGAACGACGTGCCGCTCCGCGAGTACGTGCTGATGACGGAGCCACTGGTGCCCGCCGCGCCACCGTCGCTCAAGACGATGCTGCAGCCGCTCATTCACGACTTCGAAGGAATCGGCGAGACGAAGACGTTCTATTCGGATCTCGCCGCCCTGCCGCACGCGCCGCCCATGCCGAAGCGCCGAGGCTTCGTGATGCGCTGGCTGCACCACCTGGTCTTCCTCTTCCAGACCGCGCCGTACGAGCTGGGCTTGAAGAGACCGGCGGAGCACTTCACCGATTCGCCGAGGCTTCCGGCGGGAACCGCGCAGCAGCAGGCGAGCTGACGCAGCGGGCTACTTCTTCAGCCACTCCTTCGTGAACGCATGCGGCAAAAGCTCCGCGAGCGTGGTGGTCAGCTCCACGCCCTCGAGATTCCTGCTCCGCACCTGCATCGTCCCTTCGCCGAACTCCGCCATCGTCTGACGGCACATCCCGCACGGCGGCGTCGGCACCGGAGTGTCCACCACGATCGCCACGGCGACGATGTTCTTACGGCCTTCGATCACTGCTCGGGAGAACGCGTTCCGCTCCGCGCAGATCGCGAGGCCGTAGGAGGAGTTCTCCACGTTCGCGCCGGGATAAATGGTCCCGTCGTCCGCGAGCAGCGCCGCGCCCACCTGGAAGTTCGAGTACGGCGCATACGCGTTCTGCCGCGCCTGCTTCGCCACTTCGAAGAGCTTCTCCCAGGGGATCGCGGCCATCAGGCGCCCTTCTGAACGGAGTCGAGGAACTTCGCGATGGCGAGCTCGGATGGGATGTCGAGCTCGGTGAAGCGGACGTGAAAGTCGATGCTGCCGCTCTTCTGAACGACGCGGATGATCTCTCCGTACGCCCGGATTTCACGAGGCACGCCGGGAAGCCGGAACCGCACCTCCACGTCGCTGCCCATCGCGGGATATTTCCCCTTCCAGTAGAGGCCGCCGATGGAGAGATCTCCCTCGCGTTCGTGCCAGCCGGAGTCGTCCCTCACGTCGCGGACGAGGAACTTCATCGGCACGCGGGGCGAGTCACGGCGGTCTTCGTTGCGGCGGTCTGCGCTGGTGCGTTCCAGGGGCTCTCCTACCTTCTCATCGCCTCGGCGATCTTTGGGGGTGCGGCGTTCAGGCATGGACGGATTCTCTGTCAGACCCGGGTCGTCGCGGGCAGGAATTCGGTGAGCAACGCGATGAACACGTCGCGCACGCGGTTCGCCGTCTCCGCGACCTCTTCGTGGCTGAGCGGCTGATGGCCGATCCCCGCCGCGAGGTTCGTGATGCAGCTGATGCCGGCGACCCGGACGCCCATGTGCGCGGCGGCGATCACCTCGGGCACGGTGCTCATGCCCACCGCATCCGCGCCGAGGATCCGCAGCATCCGGATCTCCGCCGGCGTCTCGTAAGACGGCCCCGAGAGGATCGCGTAGACGCCCTTCTGCATCTTCAGCTTCTGCCTCTTCGCGGTCTCCTCCAGCAGCTCGATGAGCTTGGGGTTGTACGCGCGGCTCATGTCCGGAAACCGAGGCCCGAGCCGATCATCGTTGTGGCCGGTGAGCGCGTTCCAGCCGGAGAGGTTCAGGTGATCGGTGATCGTCATCAGATCGCCGGGGCGAAAATCGGGATGAATGCCGCCCGCCGCGTTCGTCACCACGAGCGTCTGAATGCCGAGGCTGCAGAGCACGCGCGCGGGAAACGCGACCTGCGAGGCGGTGTAGCCCTCGTAGTAGTGAACCCGTCCCTGCATCGCGACGATCTGCACTCCGCCCACCGAGCCCACCACGAGCCGGCCCGCGTGACCGGGCACAGACGAGGATGGGAAGTTGGGCAGCTCTTTGTAGGGGATGGCGATCTTGTCCGTGAGCCGGTCCGCGAAGTCTCCCAGGCCGCTGCCGAGGATGATTCCGATCTTCGGCGCGGCGTTCGGCGCTCGGGATCGGATCGCCTTCACCGTCTCTTGAAGCTGGTCGTAGAGCTGCATCGGACGCCCATCATACGCGTGGGGAAAGCTGCGCCACTTTTTCCGCCTGCCCGGAGGTCGAGCGTGCATCAGGGCGGCGAATGGGGTGGGATAACTCGGCCGGGGGCTTTTTGAATTCAGCCTCGGCGTGTCCGTCTCATTTCCCCGAGCGGCGACATGACGTCGCCCGCATCACCAGGGAGTTCACATGTTCCGCAAAGTTGCCGCCGCCGTCCTCGTCCTCTCCATCGCTCCGGTCGCCGCGTTCGCCCAGTCGGAGGCCGTGAAGAAGGACGTCAAGGCGTCCACCGAATCCACCCAGACCACCACTTCGTCCAAGAAGCTGAAGCCGAAGGCGAAGGCGCTGTCGCAGCCGAAGACCATGACCGGCACCACGAAGTAGCTGGTTCGAGGTTTCACCTCGCCGCGCGTGAGCCTGTCGTGCTCCGCGCGGCGTTTTTTTTCAGGTCAACCGCTCCAACACCAGCGGCCGCTTCGCCGGCTTTGCATTGCCGAACTGGTACGCCTTCAGCACGCGGGCCTTCACGTCCTCCAGCTTGCTGCCGTCGTTGTAGTGCACCTGGACGATCGGCTCGCCCGCCTTGACGGCGTCGCCGAGCTTCTTGTGCAGGATGAAGCCGACGCCGGGATCGATCTTGCTGTCGGTGCGTTCACGGCCGGCGCCCAGCGCCATCGCGGCGAGCCCAATCGCCTCTGAGTCGATCACCGTCACGAAGCCGTCCGCCGGAGCGACGATCTCCATCTGGGATTTCGCCCTCGGGAGCAGCGAGAGATCGCGCACCGCTTTCGGATTGCCGCTCTGCCACCGGACGATCTCCTCCAGCTTGTCGAGCGCCTTTCCGTTGGCGATCACCTCCTGCAGCTTCTTCCGCGCCTCAGCGGAGTCCTTCGCCTTCTTCCCGAGCACCAGCATTTCGGCAGTCAGCGCGAGCGTGCATTCGGTGAGATCCTCCGGAGCCCGCCCGTGGAGGACGTCGATCGCTTCGATCACCTCCAGCGCGTTGCCCACCGTCTTCCCCAGCGGCTGATCCATGTCCGTCAGCAGCGCGACGACCTTCTTGTTCATCTGCGCGCCGATCTCGATCATCGTCCGCCCGAGCGTCCGCGCGTCTTCGATCTTCTTCATGAACGCGCCGCTGCCCACCTTCACATCCAGCACGAGCGCGTCGATGCCCTCCGCCATCTTCTTGCTCATGATCGAGCTCGCGATGAGCGGGATGCAGTCCACGGTGCAGGTCACGTCGCGCAGCGCGTACAGCTTCTTGTCCGCCGGAGCGAGCGTCGCGGTCTGACCGATGAGACACGCGCCGACCTCCTTCACCATCTTGCGGTATTCGGCGATCGACAGGTCCACCCGGAAGCCCGGGATCGACTCCAGCTTGTCGAGCGTCCCGCCCGTGTGACCCAGGCCCCGTCCCGAGATCATCGGCACCGGCACGCCGCAAGCCGCAGCCAGAGGTGCCAACGCGAGCGAGACCTTGTCCCCCACTCCGCCCGTGCTGTGCTTGTCCACCTTGACGCCCGGGGTCTCGGCGAGGTCGAGCACTTCGCCGGACTCCAGCATCGCTCGCGTCCACGCACCGAGCTCCGCTGGGGTCATTCCCCGGAAGA
>JBJMQN010000004.1:0-7085 GCA_045802665.1 Myxococcaceae bacterium
CCACCGGCGGGATGTACCTGCGCAGCAACGGCGTGGGGACGTTCTCGATCATCAGCGGTCAGGACACGAGGCTCGTGAGCAGCAGTGAGGTCGTGCACAGCACGCCGCGTTCGGCGTCGGCAGGGTTCGTCACGTTTCAGGTGAAGTGGACCGCGCCACAGGCGGCGGGCGGAGTGGATCTGTCCGTGTCGGGCCTGTCCGCGAACGGGAACGGCGGCTCGAACGGAGACAACTACGGCACCGCGACCTTGAGCCTCGTGTTCGGCTGCGCGGGCACGACGTACTTCCGCGACATGGACGGAGATGGAGTGGGCAGCAGCGCGTCCGGCACGACGAAGAACTGCGCGGTGCCCGCCGGGTACTCGGCGACGGACGGGGACTGCAACGAGAACGATCAGAACGTCTTCCCGGGACACCCGGAGCTCTGCAACGGCAAGGACGACAACTGCAACGGTCAGGCGGATGAGGGCCTCGCGAACGTGACGATGTACCCGGACGGAGATGGCGACGGGTACGGACGAGCGGGCGGCAACACCGTCACCGGCTGCACCAACGCGAACGGGTACGCGCCGAACGACACGGACTGCGACGACACCGACGCGAACGTGCATCCAGGAGGCAGCGAGGTCTGCAACCTGAAGGACGACGATTGCGACGGGACGGTGGATGAAGGCGCGCGCGTCATCTGCGGCGTGGGGATGTGCAGACGCTACGGACCGACGTGCGATCCCGCGATGTGCGTGCCGGGAACGCCGACGACGGAGCAATGCAACGCGCTCGATGACGACTGCGACGGCGTGGATGACAACGGAAGCGCGGACATGTGCGCGACCGGTCAGAACTGCAACGCGGGCGTGTGCACGGGGACGATCGACACGTCAGGAGGAAACGGCGGCGGCGCGGGTGGAGGCGGAGGTGTCGCGACGTCTTCAGGAGGATGCAGTGCGAGTGCGATGGTGCCTGGCGTGATCACGCTGCTCGGCGTGGGCGGGCTGATCCGAAGACGAGCGAAATGGCGAAGCTGACTGGGTCGCAGCCTCCGGCAGCCCCATTCGCCGATGGATGGTCATCGAACCTGCGACGCCGACTGTGCCGGGACTGATCGCGCTGGTCGTCATGGCCGGAGCGATCAGGAGACGCGTGAACCTCACATCGGCACGTAACAGGTCAGCCCCGAGTCAGTGGGCGGAGTGACCTGAACCGCATCCGGGTGATCGACGCACCGCTCTGTCGCGTAGTAGCAGCGCCGCTCATCGTCGTTCCACCAACCGCCTTTTTCCATGCAGGCGCCAGTTCGATTGATCGCCGCGAGGACGCGCGCGAGCTCGATCCCACCTGCGACGGCGGCAACCACGATCGCCGCGGCGAGGATGCGTGCAGCGATCCGAACGACGCCCGGAAGCGCGGGAAGCGCCAGCGTGCGCGCCGCGACGGTCGACGCGCTCGGCCGTTCACCCGCGTCGGCGTCCAGCGCACCCGGAGGGAGCCCGAGGCGAACGCTCCAGCGCTCGCTCCGCTCAGGTGTCCAGGTGCTGTTCAGCCGAACGGCGAGACGATTCCAGACGAGAACGAACGCAGCGAAGCTCAGCACGCAGGCACAGACGAATGAGATCAGCGCGGTCCGATCGCTGAACTGGATGGGAAGCCCCTCGGTGGCGGCGGCGGCCAATGCGCCACCGACGAGCGCCGCCACGAGACCGCTGACCACTTTCGTCAGCGTCCGCAGCATCCGGTACGTGAGGAACACCGCGAGGCCGAGCCAGCGCACGGCCTCATTCTCTCACGCGCCATCGAAGCGCGCTGGACACAGCCTGTCTGACTCAGCCGTGTACCTCGAGAGCGAGTGCGATGAGCGCGTCCGCGCTGCTCGGCGGTGAGCTGCGCCGAAGAGATCGGCGCTCAATCGTCAGCGATGATCAGATCGGCGCCGAGCTCGCTCAGCTCGTTCACCGTCACCTCGGCAAGGGCATCGCGTTCCGGCAAGGTCGCGATCATCAGCACAACCTCGGCCGGCGGCCGTGCGCCACTCATCATCCCGCCGTCCACCCGCGCGCTGACTCCGTTCGATCGGCTCCGCGCTCTCCTTGTCGCAGGCCCCGGCTGTCTTCGACTTCGTGCCGCAACCTTGCCGCGCGTCCTCCCGTCCAACCGTGGCGCTCGCCTCGGCAACGGTCGCTCTTCCACGGAGATCAGCGCGTGTGGACCGCTCGCGAGCAGCAGCAGCAGCGCCGCGCTCACCACGAGCTTTCCAAGTCTCCGCGTCACCGTCAGACCTACTTCGGCTTCATCGCCCGCGCATCGAGCTGGTACTTCTTCACCAGCCGTTCGATGGACTTTCGGTGCAGGCCGGATTCGCGGGCCGCTCGTGAGATGTTGCCCTCGCAGCGCTTCAGCACCTGGCCGATGTACTCGCGTTCGAAGTTCTCGAGCAGCTGCTCCTTCGCGTCCTTGAACGAGAGGTGCTCGTTGAACGGCACCGGCGCTTCGCGCGCCTGACCCTGCAGACGCGCGGGCAGGTGCGAGACGTCGATCTCTTCGCCGTCCGCGAAGGTGATGACGTGGCTCAGCACGTTCATGAGCTCGCGCACGTTGCCGGGCCACGAGTAGCTCATCAAGATCGACATCGCCGCGGGCGAGAAGCGCTTCTTGCCCGCCTTCGCCAGCATCTCCGGATCCTGCAGCGCCCTTCGCAGGATGTTCGGGATGTCGTCGCGGCGCTGACGCAGCGGCGGCAGCTGGATGTTGATCACCGAGAGGCGGAAGTAGAGGTCCTCGCGGAAGTTGCCCGCCTGAATCTCCTTCACGAGATCGCGGTTCGTGGCCGCGATGACGCGCACGTCGACTTCCTGCACCTCGTTGCCGCCCACGCGCCGGACCTCGCGGTTCTCCAGCACGCGCAGAAGCTTCGGCTGCAGATCGAACCGCAGCTCGCCGAGCTCATCGAGGAAGATGGTGCCGCCGTTCGCGCGCTCGAAGGCGCCCGGCCGCGACGCCACCGCGCCCGTGAACGAGCCCTTCTCGTGGCCGAACAGCTCGGACTCGATCAAGTTCGGAGGAATCGCGCCGCAGTCCAACACCACGAGCGGACCCTTCTTGCGCCCCGACAGCTCGTGAATCGCCCGAGCGACGAGCTCCTTGCCCGTCCCCGTCTCACCCTGAATCACCACCGACACATCCATCGGCGCGATCTTTTTGATGAGCCCGAAGATCTGCCTCATCTTCGGAGAGCTGCCCACCATCCCGGAGAGCTCGCCGTCCGCGTCCGGCTCGATCGTGACCTGCTCGTCGATCGGCGCGAACGTCATCGTCGACTGGCCGGCGCGGACCTGACTGCCGGACGCGAGGTAGGCGCGTTCGATGCGGCGGCCGTCGAGGAAGGTGCCGTTGGTGGAGTTCAGATCCACGAGCAGATACCCGCGCTCGGTGTACTGAATCTCGAAGTGGTGGCGCGACGCCGTGCGGTCCTCGGTGAGGACGAGGTCGTTGCTGGAGGCGCCGCCCACTCGGATGCGCTCTTTGTCGGAGACGACTTCTCTGCCGGTGTCGGGACCCGCGCTCACCGCGAGCCGGCACTTGCGCAGCTTCAGCGTCGTCTTCGCGTCCATCACCAGCGTGTGCGTCGCGGTGATGTGCGCTTCGGGGACGTCCGAGTCGAAGTAGGCCGCTTCGCCGGGACTGGTGAGGATTTCGTCGGGGTGCGGGCTCACTGATTTCGGGTCTGCCATTCTGCCTTCGGACCCTACTCCACCCGAGCGGGGATGGGGCACTGTCCGCTTGCGGGCGTGAGCCCCGCCGAAGCCTGCCTGCCCTGCAGGCGCCGCTGCCCGCTCTGCGCTAGCTTTCGCGCCCCTTATGGCTGCGAAGCGCCCGCCCGTCCGCGCAAAGAAGAAGAAGTCGAAGAGCGCGCGTCGGAAGCTGCTCTGCATCCTCTCGCGGAAACGTTCGCTCTATTCGACGAGCCGCATGGTCGAGGCGGGCAAGAAGCAGGGCCACCGCGTCATCGTGTTCGACACGCTCCGCTGCAACCTGGTCCTCGGGCTGCACGGGCCCTCCATGGTCTATCGAGGCGTTCAGGTTCGTGGCCTGCACTCGGTGATTCCGCGCATCGGCGCCTCCATCACGGGGTACGGCCTCTCAGTCGTGAATCACCTCGAGATGATGGGCGTGCCGGTGGTGAACGGGGCGACGGCCATTGCCCGGTCGCGCGACAAGCTCCGCTGCCTGCAGCTCCTCTCCAAGGCGGGGCTCCCCATTCCGCGTTCGGTGCTGGCGCGCGACCGGCGAGACCTGGTGCAGCTCGTGGATGAGATTGGCGGCCTTCCCTGCATCATCAAGCTGATCAAAGGAACGCAGGGCGTGGGCGTGATGATCGCGCACACGATGGACGAGGCGAAGACGATGCTGGACACCTTCTGGAACCTTGATCAGGAGATCGTGCTCCAGGAGTTCATCGCCGAATCGCGCGGCCGGGACGTGAGAGCGCTGGTCGTCGGCGACAAGGTCGTCGGCGCGATGCGACGTCAGGCGAAGAAGGGCGAGTTCCGCTCCAACCTCCACCGCGGCGGCGAGGGCAGCCCCATCGAGCTGCCGCGGGAGTACGTGGAGGCGGCGATCAAGGCTGCTCGGGTGACGGGCCTGCATGTGGCGGGGGTGGACATGCTCGAGTCGTCCGAGGGGCCGAAGATCATGGAAGTGAACTCCAGCCCCGGCTTCGAAGGGCTCGAACGCGCGACGGGTGAAGACATCGCCGGAGCGATCGTCGAACACGCCATGTGGTTCGGTGACGCGATGTCGAACCAAGCGGGCAGCAGGGCGAGCCCTCCGCTTCGTCGGCTGATTGAAAGCTGATCACCTCGAAGATTCGCGGATCAGGGGGATTGGCAGAGCGCAACGTGCGCCCTACTCTCGCCCCCGCATGCATCGAGCAGGGCCCCTGCTGGACATCTGCGTATACGAAGACGTGCTGTGCCCGTGGTGCTTCGTCCTCGGGTCGCGGCTCTCCCTGTTGAAGGAAGAGCTCGGCGAATGGGCGAAGTGGCGCACTCGGCCGTACCCGCTCTGGTTGAAGGACGCCGCGATGGCGGAGAAAGACGTGCGCGCCGCGCTCGAAGAAGTGAAGCGAGCGAAAGCGGAGCCTGAAGGACGCGCGCTCTCCACCGAGCTGTGGACGTCAGTGCAGCCGCCGCGAAGCTCCGTGCCCGCGCTCGTCGCGCTGGAGGCGGCGAAGCTTCAAGGTGAAGTGAAGCAGCGCGACTTCGCGAAGCTGCTTCAGCACGCGGCGCTGATGCAGGGCGTGGATGTGACGAGGCCGGATGCGGCGCTGGAGCTCGCAGCGAAGGCCGGGCTCGACATGAACCGCTTCACGCCCGCGTATCAGTCAGAAGAGCTCAAGAAGCTCGTGCTCGAAGAGCACCGGCTCGCGAAGGGCCGCGGCGTGAAGGGCGTGCCTACGCTGGTGGTGAACGGCCGCTGGATGATCAGCGGGCTGCGCGATGTGTCCGAATACCGCGAGTTGCTCCTCACGTGCCTGAAGAAGGCGTCGGAAGGGAAGCGCGGCGGGAGCGAGCGGATTCTGCACTGAAATACTCGTTGAGCGTCGAGCGCAGCTGACAGCTCCCGCGATCGAGCTCCAGCTTCACTGAGTGGCGGCGCGAACGAAATTCACGCGCCGCACCCGCGCAGCACGACCTGTGAATTTTCCGGGTTCGTGCTCGTATGGATGCCGGCTCCCACCGCATGCGCTCTCTCCGAGTCCTCGCAGCAGTCCCGCTCCTCGTCTCCACAGTCGCGCTCGCGCAGGAGTACCGCGAGCGAACCTCCGGCCATCGCTGCGGCGAGGACGAGCTGCTCGCGCGGCTGTCGAAGCAGCCCGGCGACATGGTCGACAAACTGCTCAAGGTCCGGCCCGCGGGCTCGGCGTGCGAGGACGGACCGGAAAACCCGCTTCCACCGCTGATCGCCGAGGTGACCTGTTCCTCTCACGGCAGCGAGCTGAAGCCGCGCCTCGCGAAGCTGACGAAGAACCTGGGCGTCGTTTCGCTGGTGGTCGAATCGTGCGGTGATCTTCCGGACGTGGCGAAGTGGGCGACGTCGATCGTCACCGCGCAGCTGAAGACCCCCGAGGGTCGTGAGTGGGCGCTGGACGCCGCGAGATCGCTTGCCTCATGGAAGTCGGGCGGGCCTCTCGTCAGGCCGCTGATCGCCTCGCTTCGTTCTGATCTGGAGCTGCGTCCTGCGACCAATCGCATCGAACGCACGCTGGCGATTTTTCCGCTGCTCGGTCCCGAGCTCGAGCCCTCGACGACGGAGGAGCTCGGCAAGGTCCTGGAAGGCGCGCTCGCGAAGCCGGAGAACGCTCGGACGCAGGCGGAGGTCGCCAATACGATCGCGATGACCGGTGCGGTGACCGCGGCGTCCCGCCAGCAGATCCAGGACGGCGTGACGAAGCTCCTCTCCGCCGAAGCAGCGACGTGCCCTGACGAGTGGAGCTCCGGCAGGATGATTGACGCGGCGCTTCGGCTCGGTCCGCCGACGAGAGATGCGGTGACCTCGCAGCTTTTGAAGCCCGGGCCATTGAGCAGCAACGAATGCGTGAACCTGATCCGGCTCAACGCGCTCGCGGATTTCGCACCGCGATCGGAAGACGAACCCCAGACGACCGTGGCGAAATCCGCGTTGATGGACATCGCCCGTCCCTTCAAGACGCGCCTCGCGGCGGCGAAGCTCGTGACGATCTGGGAACGGGACAACGTGCTCCAGCGCTCCGCGTTCGGTCTGGAGGAATGGATGACGATCCACGCGCTGGAGGCTCGCGAGAAGCTGCGCGACGACCTGCAGCGGGAATTCATCCAGAGTCAGTACGCGACCGGCGCCCACCAGGACATCGACGCGGTGAACATCTGCCGAATCGAAGGCGGCCTCCCCAGCCTGACCGATCGCGACTTCACGAAGCCGGATAACGACATCGCGCACCCGGCACCGGCGACCGTGGAATGCCTGACCGATCACCTCTGCGGTCCGGGCAGCAAGACGTACGCAGCGACGATGCAGCGATGCTGCGCGCTCGGCTATCAGGGCAGCGCAGC
>JBJMQN010000264.1:0-4523 GCA_045802665.1 Myxococcaceae bacterium
ACGTTCGAATCCTGCTGCGGCATGTCCGGACCGGGCACCGCGACAGGCGCCTTGCCGTCCATCTCCGCGACCTGCCGCTCGAGCAGCGCGATCCCCTGACGAAGCTGCGGGGGTTGATCCTCGGGCTTCGCGGACGCTGCGTAGCGCTGGAAATCCGCGAGCGCCCTCCGCTTGTCGTCCACCTCCATCGCCAGCGCGCCCGCGAACAAGAGCGCCTCCTGTCCATCCGGCTGCGCCGCGCCGATCTTCTCCAGCTCCTCCAGCGAACCCATCGTGTCGCCCTTGAGCCCCCTGAGCACCTGCCGGTGGATTCGCGACTCGGTGTGGAACGGATCCTGGGTGAGCGCGCGCTCGGTGATGGCGGACGCGTTGGTGAAGTCCTGCCGCCGGAGCATCTCGTGCACGAGCTGCGCGGAGAGATCCACGTCGTCCGGATTCGCGTTGTATTTCTTCTGCAGCTCCTGGAACTCGCGATCCTCGGTCTGCGCGGCCGTCGCCTGAGGCGCTCCGCCGCCGGTCATCGGCGCGCCGCCCTTGTTCTCCTCGCGCGGCTTGGACTCCTGCGTGAGCAGCACGCCCAGCAGCACGAAGAAGCCCACGATGCCCGCGCCCCAGAGCGCACCCTTGAGCTGCGGATTGCCGGCGAGGAAGCCCGTGGGCTGTGTCGCGGGCGCGGCGCCGGGTTTTCCGCCCGTCGCCTCCGCCGTCATCGCGTTCGCGCGGGTGAGCGCGGCCGCGTACTCGTCGCGGGCCTTGAGCGCCTCCGCCGTCTCCTTCTCCAGCCGCGCCTTCTCGGTCGCGAAGTCGGTGGCATTGAGCAGATGCTGGTCCGCGCCGAGCTCGCGGAGCTGCTCGAGCAGGGTGACGACCTTGCGATCGAGGTCTGCGAGCCGGTCATTCGTCTCGACGACTGGCACTGCCTTCCTGCGAAGCAGGAACAACACGATCGCCGCGAAGACGACGCCGACGACGATGACGATGATCCCGGGACCCCACTGGACCGGCTCCGGAGGATTCATCGGTCCGCCTCCGACCGCACCGCGCGCAGATAGTCGTCGTCGGTGGCGGGAGCAGTGGCCGGCGCAGTCGCGGGCTTCACCGGCTCACGGCGCCGATTGCCTCGCACGTACATCGTCACGCCGATCGCCCCGATCAGCATCACCAGCACCGGCGCGATCCAGACGACCGCGCCAGCTCCCGTCGTCGGCGGGCGGAGCAGCACCCACTCGCCATAGCGCGCCACGAAGTACGCCTTCACCTCGTCGTCGCTCTTGCCCTCGGTGATGAGCTCACGGACCTTGTCCAGCTGCGCGCGCGCCATCGACGCGGGTGAATCGGTGATCGCGAGGCCCTGGCACACGGCGCAGCGCAGCTCCTTGCCCAGCTTCTGAACGCGCGCCTCCTGCTCGGGCGCGAGCGGCTCACTCCCGGCCTGCTGCGGCGCGTACTGCCCCGCGAGAAGCGTCACCGCCAGCGACAGCGCGAACGCGTTCATTTCGCCGCCACCGGCCCGGAGATCTTCTTGATGTTCTCCACCAGCGCGTCCGGCGGAATCGGTCCCACGTACTTGTCGACGATGATGCCGTTGCCGTCGATGAAGTAGGTCTCCGGCACGCCCGCCACGCCGTAGTCCACCGACGTGCGCGACTGCGGATCCGACAGCTGCGGCATGAACGCGCCGTTCTGCGAGAGGAACTTCCGCGCGTCGTCGTCCTTGTCCTCGAACACGATGCCGGCGAATTGAACGTCCTTGCCGAACTTCTCGACGCCCCAACGCAGCACCGGATGCTCCTGCGCGCACGGGCCGCACCACGAAGCCCAGAAGTTCAGCACCACCGGGTGGCCCTTCATCGACGCGAGCGACAACGGCTCATTGTTGTCGAGCCGCCGCAGCGTGAACGCCGGCGCCGGCTGGCCCCGCATCATGAACGGGACTTCATGCGGATCGACGCCGAACCCTTTGTAGAAGATGCCGATCGTCGCGATGACGACCGCGGTGACCACGCCGACCGAGCTCCAGAACCAGACGTTCGACTTGCGGGGAACAGCGGGCGAATTGAGCTCGGGCGTCATGCGATCCCCTGCGGCGGAGGAACGGTGGCGACGGCGGGCGCGGGCATCGCAGCGGGGCTGACGGACAGCGACGGCTTACGCTGAGGCCACGCGGCGATCAGCGCGCCGATGACGAGCAGCGGAATGCTCCACCAGATCCAGCCCACCAGCGGGAACACCCAGACGTTGAACGTCGCTGACTGCTGCTCCATCTGGTACGCCATCAGGGAGATGTAGAGATCGTGCTTCGCCCGCGTGAGCACCGAGGGCGTCTGCACCGGATCGGTGCGGCCCTCGTAGTAGTTCATGCGCGGGGCCAGATACATCTCCTCGCCGGACGAATCCCGCACGAGCAGCTTCGCGGCCACGTACTCGCGGCGCGGCTCCTTTCCAGAGGTCATCCCCTGGAACGTGAGCGTGTAGCCGCCGAGCTCCATGCTGTTGCCATTCTTGAGCGTGGCGGACTTGTGCTCGACGTAACTGCGCGAAGAGGCCACCGCGACCGCGATCATCAGGATCGCGAGGTGGACCACGTAGCCGCCGAAGCGACGGCGCGCCCTCGCGATGCTGTGGAAGAGCGCGGTGTGCAGTGGCTCTTGCTTCTCCTTCATCCGGATGAAGCCGGGCAGGAACATCTCTCGCAGCGTCACGACCACCGCGAATGCCGCCGCGCCATACGTCGTGAGCGCCCAGAAGCCGCGCAGGCCCATCGCGAGGCAGACGACCGTGGTGAGAAAAGCGGCGACCAGGGGGACGATGAACTGGCGCACGATCGTGTTGCTGTCGCCGCGGCTCCACGGGAGCACTGGCCCGATTCCCATCAGGAAGACGACGGCCGTCGCGCCAGGAACGAACATCCGGTTGAAGTAGGGCTCGCCCACGCTCATCCGCTTGTTGAACACCGCCTCGGCGATGAGCGGCCACGTCGTCCCGATCAGCACCACGAACGTGAGCCCCGCGAAGAGCAGGTTGTTCACCAGCATCGACACTTCGCGCGACGCAGCAGACCGGAACTCACCGGGCTCGTGTAGCAGCAGGTGGCCACGCGTCGCGATCAGCGCGATCGACGCGAAGAGGATGATCGCGAGGAAGACGAGGAACGTGGGGCCAATCTCCGACTGGGTGAACGAGTGCACCGAGTTGAAGATGCCGGAGCGGGTCATGAACGTGCCGAGGATCGTCAGCACGAACGACGCGAGCCCGAGGCACATGGTCCAGAGCGTGAGCAGCCGCTTTCGCTCCATCACCATGATCGAATGGAGGAACGCAGTCGCGGTGAGCCACGGCAGAAACGACGCGTTCTCCACCGGATCCCACGCCCAGTAGCCGCCCCAACCGAGCACCGCATACGCCCACCACGCGCCGAGGATGATCCCCACCGACAGGAACGTCCACGGGATGATCGTCCATCTGCGCAGCGGCGCCATCAGCGACTGGCCCATCTCACCGCGAAGCAGCGACGCGACCGAGATCCCGAACGGGACCACCATGCCCACGTAGCCCAGGTAGAGCATCGGCGGGTGGATCACCATCAGCACGTGGTTCTGGAGCAGCGCGTTCGGGCCCGGCCCATCCGGCGGAACAGGAGAGACGACGCCGAAGGGATTGGCTGGCCCCGCGATGAGAAACGCGAAGAACGTCCCCACCGCGAGCATCACGCCCAGCGCGAGCGACATGTACCTCTGGTGCTGATTGCGCGTGGAGAGCATGAACGCGAGCAGGTACGTGCCGAGAATGAGCCCCCAGAAGAGGATCGATCCTTCGAGCGCGCTCCACAGCGAGACGATCGTGTAGACCAGCGGCGTGGAGCGGCTGCCCACCTGCGCGACGTACTTCACCGAGAAGTCGTGCGTGACCAGCGCGTGGATCATCGTCAGGTTCGCGCCGAGCATCGCGACGAAGAATCCGACCACCGCTCGCCGCGCCCAGCTGACGCCGGCGCCTTCGCGCATGAGCCCGGTGCCGATGCCGACGATGGCGCCCACCACCGCAAAGCCCAATGCCGCCAGGATGAGCGTATTGCCGAGCGTGGAGTTCACTTGATCCCCACCGTCGTCTTCATCGCCTTCTCCTGCCAGTCCTTCGAGTTCTCCTGCTCAGGCGTCGGCGGCTTGTACTCGTTGGAGTGATTCACCATCAGCCGGTTCGAGCTGAACACGTGCGTCTTGTCCC
This sequence comes from Myxococcaceae bacterium, assembly GCA_045802665.1. GTDB lineage: Bacteria > Myxococcota > Myxococcia > Myxococcales > Myxococcaceae > JBJMQN01. The sequence goes on from JBJMQN010000264.1 coordinate 4,225, forward strand.
ACGTGCCCTCCACGACCACGCCGATCCCTTCGCGGAACATCTGCGGCGGGACCTCGTGGCCCACGACGTCCACCGCCGTGTCGAGCTTCTTGTGATCGTCCGCGACCTTGAACTTGAGAGTCGTGGTGGCCTCGTCCCACTTGAGCGAGCCGGGGACCACGATGCCGCCGAGGCGAATCGTCGGCGCCTCGCGTCCTTCCGCGCCCATCGCCTTCTGACCGTTCGCCATCATCTCGGAGGGCGACCAGTAATAGACGAGGTTCTCGCCCATGTTGCCGATCGCCACGAAGGCGAGCGCA
>JBJMQN010000265.1:0-7292 GCA_045802665.1 Myxococcaceae bacterium
ACCTTCGGCGAGGTGCTCTTGGGGAGCTCGTAGTCGGGGCGGGCCTGAAGGAGCTTCTCGTAGGCGTCGCGCGCGCGGTCTTCGTTGCCGAGGTACAGATAGGACAGGCCCATCAGGCGGTAGATTTCCACCAGTTGATCGTCCGAGACATCCGGCTCGTTCAGCGCGCTCTGCAGCGTCTTCACCGCATCTTCGAAGTCGCCCGAGTCGATCTGCTCCTGCGCCTTCGCGAGCTCGGGGCTCGCCGGCGCCTGCGCGAGAGGCGCATCGGCTGGAAGCATGGGCAGCGGGAGAGCGAACGCGCGCGCGGCGACAATCAGGAGCAGACAGCCGCAGACCTTCCGCATGGGTAGGGCGACACTACCACCCGGTGTTGTCCTGTCAGGTGCGCGTTTGACGGGGAGGCTGTTCCTCCTGTATTGCGCGGCCCCTTTTTTGAATGGCTGCCCGTCCCACAAATCCGATGGTCGTGAACTACGACCGCATCCCCGAACAGGGTCTGACCCTCGACGAGGCGATTTCGCCTGCGCTCTTGAAAGATGCGATGGCGGGCACCGATTTCGTTCCGTCCTCTGAGCTCCGGCTGCACGCGCAGCTGCAGAAGGTCTCGGGCGGGGTGCTGCTTCGCGGGAACTTCGCGTTGGACGTGACCGGGCCGTGCAAGCGGTGTGTGGTGGATGTGAAGTTGTCGTTGCCGGTGAGCTTCACGCTGAACCTCATCCCCAAGTCGCTGGTGAAGGGCGACGACTACGTGGACGAAGCCGGCGAGGACGACCAGAAGGCGCAGCGGGGCGGAACGTTCAGCCTCGACGAGACCGATCAGGAAGTCTTCGACGGAAAGCAGATCGAACTGGACCCCATCGTGCGCGAGCAGGTATTGCTGGCGCTTCCGATGGACACCCTGTGCAAGGAGGCCTGCAAAGGCCTGTGCGCGCAGTGTGGAACGAATCTCAACGAACAGCAGTGTGACTGCGAGCAGAAGCCGGTGGATCCAAGGCTCGCAGTGCTGAAGAACATCAAGCTGACGCCAAAGGCGTAGCGCTGAGTTGAAGGAGAGCAGGCCGTGGGAGTTCCCAAGAAGCGAACGTCGAAGATGCGCCGTGACCGTCGTCGCGCCGCCAACAACAACCTCCGCAGCGCGGTGCAGGTCACCAAGTGCCCGAAGTGCCAGGAGCCGATCCTGCCGCACCGAGCGTGCTCGGCCTGCGGGTACTACAAGGGCCGCGAAGTCGTCGCGGTCGAGTAGCAGCCGCCCGAGTGATCGTCGAGGGTTGAGCGTGCTCCGCGGCCTGTCCGGGCGCTTGGGGCGCGCTCGACGTGTTTTCTGCTTTCGCGGCAGAGTGGAGGGGGACATGGCGACGACACACACGCTCGAGGAGCGGTTGGACGCGCTGCAGGCGATGTTCCGCGTGCGCACCACCGAGACTCCGCCAGACACCAACGGCGAACGGATGATCTGGCACCAGGGCGCGCGCGGCGCGTACCTCGTCACGTCCGTGGATGCCTCCGGGCGCGTGGGCTCGCAGACCCTCACCCTCTTCGATGATCAGATCACCTGGGACTCGATCGACGGGCTGCAGACCGGCTCCGTCAGCAATGGCACCGGCGCGGTGATGGACAGCGGGAGGGATCCCGAAAAGGTCGGGCGCGTGCTCGAAGCGTTCGATTACTACCGGGGAGAGGACCGCTACCTCCTGCACATGCACCGGCTCCTCATGTCTGCCGCGGGGAGAAAGGTCCCGGTCGTCGGGAATGAGCCGGTCACGAGGCCCGCGACCGTCATCTCGGACGAGCTGCGAGCGAAGGCGAAGCAGGCGCTGGCGGGCAAGGCCCCCGGGCCCGACTCAGCTCCGAGCCCCACCGCGAGCCCCACCGCGAACCCGACCGGATCGCGCAGGGTCCTCGTCGGCTCGGTCATCGCGGCGGTCCTGATCGTGGGAGCGGTGATCGCGTTCGTGGTGATGCACGGGAGATAAAAGGGAGGAACCGAGCGTGCACAAAAACCTCCCGACCCATATGGATTCCGATTAGAGAACCCGCGCCGGGCGTTTCAGCAGTTCAAGGAGTTTGCCGTGCCACGATCAGCGATCATCGGAACCGGGGCGTACGCGCCGCAAAAGGTCGTCACCAACAAGGACTTCGAGAAGCTCTTCGAGACGTCTGACGAGTGGATCACTCAGATGACCGGCATCAAGGAGCGCCGCATGGCCGCCGAGGGGGAAACCTCCTCCGACATGGCGGTCAAAGCCGCCATCCGCGCGCTCGAGCTCGCCAACACCCGTCCCGAAGATCTGGATCTCATCGTCGTCGGCACCATCTCCGCCGACATGCCGCTGCCGTCCTGCGCCGCGTTCGTTCAGGCCAAGCTCGGCGCGAAGAAAGCCTTCGCCTTCGACATCGCCGCCGCCTGCGCGGGCTCGCTGTACGCGATGTCGATCGCGGATCAGTACATCCGCTCCGGCGCAGTGAAGCGCGCGCTGGTCATCGGCGTGGAGCTCCTCACGCGCGTGATCGACTGGGACGATCGCAAGACCGCCGTCCTCTTCGGCGACGGCGCGGGCGCCATGGTGCTCGGCCCGACGGACGACCCGAACCGCGGCATCATGTCCACGCACCTCCACACGGACGGCACCACCGCGGAGATCCTCTGCATCCCCGGCGGCGGCTCGAAGCATCCTCAGTCCAAAGAGGTGCTGGACCAGAAGCTCCACAAGGTCCACATGAACGGCCGCGAGGTCTACAAGTTCGCGGTGCGCGCGCTGCCCGAAGCGGTGATGGAGGCGCTGGACGCGAACAAGCTGAAGGCCTCCGACATCAACCACGTCATCGCGCACCAGGCGAACATCCGGATCGTGGAGGCCGCGCTGCAGCGGCTCGACGTTCCGCTGGAGAAGTGCTGGGTCAACATCGACAAGTACGGCAACACGTCGTCCGCGTCGCTGCCGACGACGCTGGATGAGGCGAACCGCGCCGGGAAGCTCAAGCAGGGAGAGCTCATCGCGATGATGGCGATCGGCGCAGGAATGGCCTGGGGTAGCGCGCTCGTCCGGTGGTAGTGGGGGCACATGAAAACCGCATTCGTGTTTCCAGGGCAGGGCAGCCAGTCCGTGGGAATGGGCAAGGCGCTCTACGATCAGTTCCCCGAAGCGAAGGCCGTCTTCGAGGCCGCTGACGCCGCGTTGGGCGAGAAGCTCTCCAGCCTCTGCTTCGAAGGGCCCGAAGACGCCCTCAAGCTCACCGCGAACACGCAGCCGGCGATCCTCACGGTGTCCGTCGCCGCGAACGCTGTGTTGAAGGCCAAAGGCCTCAAGCCGGACTACGTCGCGGGCCATTCGCTCGGGGAGTACTCGGCGCTGGTCGCGGCGGGCGCGCTGTCGCTGGAAGACGCGGTGCGGTCGGTGCGGCTGCGCGGAAAGTTCATGCAGGAGGCGGTGCCGCAGGGCGTGGGCGCGATGGCGGCGGTGCTGGGCCTCGAGCCTGAGAAGGTGAAGGCGGTGCTCGACGACAAGGAGGTGGCGCAGGGGCAGTGCATCGCGCCCGCGAACTACAACTCGCCCGAGCAGACGGTCATCGCCGGCCACGCGGACGCCGTGAAGCGCGCGGAGCCGAAGCTGAAGGCCGCTGGTGCCAGGCGCGTGCTGATGCTCCCGGTGAGCGCGCCCTTCCACTGCCACCTGATGGAGCCGGTGAAGACGCACCTCACCGACACGCTCCGGAAGATTCACGTCAACACGCCGTCCGTCCCCGTCGTGGCGAACGTCGATGCGAAGCCGAACACCGAAGCCCGCCGAGTGGTCCCGCTGCTCATCGATCAGGTCTCCGCCCCGGTGCGCTGGATCGAGATCGTGCAGGAGCTGCAGAGGCACGGCGTCAATCGCATCGTGGAAGTGGGGCCGGGCAAGGTTCTCTGCGGCCTGGTCAAGCGCATCGCCAAAGACATCGAGTGCTTCAACGTCGAGGACCCCGCGAGCCTCGACAAGACGCTGCAGGCGTTCAGCGCTCAGGGAGGCGCTTAAAGCCATGGCCACGATGACCGACAAAGTCGTCCTCGTTACTGGCGGCAGCCGCGGCATCGGCCGGGCCTGCGCGGTCGCGTTCGCAAAGCGCGGCGCCACCGTCGTCCTCACGTACGTCGGCAACGAAGCGGCCGCGAACGAGGCCGTGAACCTCGTGAATCAGGCCGGGGGCAAGGGCAAGGCGCTCAAGCTCGACACCGGCGACACCGCCTCGTGCAGCGCCGCGATCGATCAGATCGTGAAGGAGTTCGGCAAGCTGGATGTGCTCGTGAACAACGCGGGCGTCGCGGTGGACGGGCTCATCATGCGGTTCAAGGACGAGGACTGGGACAAGGTCCTCGACACGAATCTCAAAGGCGCCTTCGCGCTCATCCGCGCCGCGTCGCGCCCGATGATGAAGGCGAAGGGCGGCGCGATCGTGAACCTCACCTCCGTCGTGGGCGAGATGGGCAACGGCGGTCAGGCTGCCTATGCGGCCTCCAAAGCCGGGCTGATTGGGCTGACCAAGTCCGTCGCCAGGGAGCTCGCCTCGCGCAACATCCGCTGCAACGCCGTGTCGCCGGGGTTCATCGATACGGACATGACGGCGGGGCTGACGGAGGAGCTGAAGAAGAAGATGTTGGAGAACGTGCCGCTCGGACGTCTGGGAGGCGCGGAGGAGATCGCGCAGGCGGTCGTTTTCTTAGGCAGCGATGAATCCGCCTACATCACCGGAGAGGTTCTTAAGGTGAATGGCGGGATGTACATGTAACGGTTCTGGGGCTGGGGAGACGTACTGAACTCAGGAATGACGAGTTCGTAGCAATGCCCCCGTCCCTTGGGTATACCGCCCGCCGCTCAAACGCCCGGCTGCACAGCGCCGGCACGAACGAAGTTTTTCCGGAGGAAGTACAGGGATATGGCGACGTCCACGATTGAGGCCAAGGTGAAGTCGATCATCGCCGACCAGCTGGGGGTCGGTGAGGATGAAATCAAGCCGGAGTCCTCGTTCATTGAGGACCTTGGGGCCGACAGCCTCGACATCGTTGAGCTGGTGATGGCGATGGAAGAGGAGTTCGAGGTCGAGATCCCCGACGAGGAAGCCGAGAACATCAAGACCGTGGGCGACGCGATCAACTACGTCAACACCCACAAGAAGTAGTCCCCTCCATCCAGGAACAGAAGCGCCATGTCCAATCGCCGCGTCGTCGTCACCGGAACGGGAATCATCACGGCTCTGGGGACCGGTGTCGAAAAGAACTGGCAGGCGCTTCTGGCCGGGAAGTCTGGAGTGGGGCCCATCACCCGGTTCGACGCCGCGAAGCTGGACGCGCGGATCGCCGCCGAGGTGAAGGACTTCAACCCCGAGGAGTTCATCGAGAAGCGCGAAGTGCGCCGGATGGACCCCTTCACCCAGTTCGCGGTCGCGTCCGCGGAGATGGCGGTGAAGGAGTCGGGGATCCCCATCGGTCTCGACAAGCCGAACGGCTACGACCCCGAAAAGGTCGGCGTCATCGTCGGGTCCGGGATCGGTGGACTGCAGTCGCTGGAAGAACAGCACAAGAAGGGCATCGAGAAGGGCTACGACCGCCTCTCGCCGTTCTTCATCATCCAGATGATCATCAACATGGCGCCCGGGATCATCTCGATCCGCTACGGCGCCAAGGGCCCGAACTGGGCGCCGGTGTCCGCGTGCTCGACGTCCGCGCACGCGATCGGCGAGGCCTTCTTGAAGATCCGCTACGGCGAGTGCGACGCGGTCATCGCCGGCGGCGCGGAGGCTGCGATCACGCCGCTCGGCATCGGCGGATTCTCGGTGATGAAGGCGCTCTCCACGCGCAACGAAGATCCGGCCGCGGCGTCCCGTCCGTTCGACAAGGACCGCGACGGCTTCGTGGAAGGTGAAGGCGCGGGCGTCGTCGTGCTGGAGGAGTACGAGCACGCGAAGAAGCGCGGCGCGACGATCCTCGCGGAGCTCGCAGGGTACGGCGCGAACTCGGACGCGCACCACGTCACCGCTCCCGCGCCGGAAGGTGAAGGCGCCGCCCGGTGCATGAAGCTCGCGCTCAAGAGCGCGGGGATGGCGCCCGAGGAGATCGGCTACATCAACGCGCACGGCACCTCGACGCCGTACAACGACGCGAACGAGACGAAGGCCATCAAGGCGGTGTTCGGCGATCACGCGAAGAAGCTCGCGGTGTCGTCGACGAAGTCCATGACGGGCCACATGCTCGGCGCGGCGGGCGGCGCGGAGGCGGTCATCTCCGTGCTGGCGCTGACCCGCGGCGTGCTGCCCCCGACGATCAACTACACCACGCCGGATCCGGACTGCGACCTCGACTACGTGCCGAACAAGCCGCGCGAAGTCCGGGTGAACGCCGTGATGAGCAACAGCTTCGGCTTCGGCGGCACCAACGCGGTGCTGATCTTCAAGCGCTACCAGAAGTAGTCTTCGGGGCGTGAAGCTCTCCATCGCATCGGATCACGCCGGGCTCGATCTCAAGAACGAGCTCGTCGCTCACCTCAAAGAGAAGAACGTCCCGGTCGAAGACCTCGGCGTCACCGCGCGCGACTCGGTGGACTACCCCGACTACGCGAAGAAGGTGGCCGAACGCGTCAGCGGCACCGGCGATTTCGGCATCCTCGTCTGCGGCACCGGCATCGGGATGTCGATCATGGCGAACAAGATGCGCGGCATCCGCGCGGCGGTCTGCACCTCCGAGTTCGAGGCGCGGATGGCCCGGGCGCACAACGACGCGAACGTGCTCTGTCTGGGCCAGCGGGTGGTGGGCGCGGGCGTGGCGAGGGCGGTGGTGGATGCGTTCCTGGGCACGCGCTTCGAGGGCGGCCGGCACGCGACGCGCGTTCAGAAGATCGACGAGGCGGACAAACAGCGATGAAGACTCTGCTCGCAGCCGTGGCGCTGATGGTTCTGGCTTCTTCCTGCCGGACCACGATCAGCCCGATCAAGCGGCCGAAAGATCCCGAGGTGTACGTCGTCTCCAACGACTGCACGGTCCGGTACTACGACACCACCGAGGATCTCCCCGAAGGCAGCAAGTCGATGGGGCGGATCACCGTGCCGATCGCGGAGAACGAGGACGAGACGTACCTCGCGCTCAGAAAGAAGATCTGCGACGCCGGCGGCAACGCGCTCACGTCGCTGACGTGGGGGAAGTCGTCCACCGAGACCACCGCGCAGCGGACCGAGCTTCAGGCCGACGCGTGGGTCCTGCCGTAGCGGTGGCGCGACTTCCAATCTGGAAGTGAGCTCGGCTCAGATCGCGAACAGAAGTC
>JBJMQN010000266.1:0-6059 GCA_045802665.1 Myxococcaceae bacterium
CTGGCCGCCGTACGGGTCCGCGGGTGAATCGAACGGGTTTGCCTGCGACGGCGGAGCGAACCCGGCGCCGGGGAGTGGCACGGCCTGCGCCGCGGGAGGCAGCGGCATCGGCGCGACGCGGGTGGACTCACTCTCCCAGTCGTTGCTCTCGCCGTACGGATCTGCCGGCTGCGGCGGCGCGGCGTCGAACGGGTTCACGCCGGGCAGCGGCACGGCGCCGCCAACGGGCATCGGGGCGACGCGGGTGGATTCGCTCTCCCAGTCTTCACGCTGGGGCGCATGCGACGGCGCGGTAATCCCCGGCAGCGGGATCGCGGAGGACTTCGGCATCGCGGGTGACGGAAGCGGGATTGCGCCCACGTCCGCCGCGGCGAGCTTCACCGGGAACGTGTTCTGGCACTTGGCGCATTTGATCTTCGCGCCGCCGGGCGGGATCCGCTTGTCATCGATGTTGTAATTCGTCGCGCAAGACGGGCAGGTGACTTTCATCGGAGCGCGAAAGCTAGCAGAGGGGTGAGGGGGGTTGAAGGACGCGAACAGTTCCCGTCGGTCGTTCGCCGCCCTGCTTTCCGGTCAGCCAGACCCGGTCCGGGGACGTGGGCCCGGGGGCGAAAATCGTCGCCGATCCGCGCGCGGTCCGTGATAGGTGCGCCGGTTCTCGTATGGCTGCGCCGCACCTCTCCGTCGTCATCCCCGTCTACAACGAGGCCTCGATCGTCGAGTCCGCGGGCAACGAGCTCGCGGCCGGGCTCCAGGACCGCGGGATCGACTACGAGATCATCTTCGCGGAGAACGGCTCGCGCGACAGCACGCCCCAGATCCTCCAGGCCATGAGCGAGCGCAACCCGCGCATGCGCTGGTTCCACTCGGAGACGCCCAACTACGGGTCCGCGCTGAAGCGGGGTCTGGAGGAGGCGAAGGGCGAGCTTGTCGTATGCGACGAGATCGATCTGTGCGACCTCACCTTCTACGACTCGGCGCTCCCCATGCTCGAGCGCAAAGAGGCGGACATGGTGGTCGGCAGCAAGGCCGCCAAGGGAGCGTCCGACCAGCGGCCGCTTGTGCGAAGGCTCGCGACGCTCGTCCACAACCGGCTCTTGCGAGTGGCCCTGGATTTCCGCGGAACCGACACGCACGGGCTGAAAGCGTTTCGCCGCGAACGGCTGATCCCGATCATCGAGCAGTGCGTCGTCGACATGGACGTCTTCGCCTCTGAGTTCGTGATCCGCGCGTGGCGGGGAGGGCTCAAGGTCACCGAGATCCCCATTCAGCTCCACGAGAAGCGCCAGCCGTCGATCCATCTGTTCCGGCGCGTGCCCAACGTGCTCCGCAACGTCGGCAAGCTCGTGTACGTGATCCGCATTCGCGGGGAGTAACGACCTGGTGCGGCTCGCGGCGATCTCCGTCGATCTGGATTCGCTGCCGCACTACTGCCGGATTCACGGTCTGCCGGAGTCGTTGTTGGACGATCGCGCTCGGGGGCTGGTCTACAAGACCGCCGTCCCGCGCTTCCGCGAGCTCTTCCAGAGCGCCTCCGTGCCCGCCACGTTCTTCGCGATCGGTGAAGATCTGGAGTCCGAGGAGAACCGCGCCGCGATGGCGTCCGCGCACCAGAGCGGCGTCGAGATCGCGAACCACAGCTACAGCCACGACTACGCGCTCTCGCGAAAGAGCGTGTCCGAGATCTCCGCTGACGTCCGCAAGGGAGCCGCGCTCATCGAACGCGCGACGGGGCAGAGGCCGAAGGGCTTCCGCGCTCCGGGCTACACGCTCTCCTCGGCCATGTACCGGGCGCTGTTGGAAGAGGGCGTCGCGTGGGACTCGTCCGTGTTCCCGGCGGTGCCGTACTACGCGGCGAAGGCCATGGTGATGGGCGCGCTGGCGGCGGTGGGGCGCCCGTCGAAGTCGGTGCTGGACACGCCGCGGGTGCTGCTCGCGCCGACTGTGCCGTATCACCCGGATCCGGAGGCGCCGTATTCGCGAGGCGGCGGAGCGGCGCTGGAGCTTCCGGTCACGGTGAGCCCCGGGCTGCGGCTGCCTTTCATCGGCACGTTCGCGGTGATGATGCCGAACGCCGTGGTGAAGGCGACGTACGGGACGCTCAAGGGCGTGGAGCTCTTCAACTTCGAGCTGCACGGGGTGGACGTGCTCTCCGCCAGCGACGGCATCCCGGACGAGCTTGTTCGAGTCCAGCGCGATCTCCGGATTCCGGTGGAGCGGAAGTTGGAGCGCCTCGGTGAAATCTTCACGTGGCTTCGGCGCGACTTCGACGCGGTAACGCTCACGCAGGCGGCGGAACGTTTCGCAGGCGGCGTTCCGTGAGCAGGCGGGCGGGCGTGTCCTGAGACGCCGCGCTGGCTTCGCGGCAGATCGCCCGTAGAATCCGCCGGCTCTTGGAAGGTCAGACCCAGCTCGGCAAGTACCGGCTCCTTTCGCTGCTCGCATCCGGCGGCATGGGAGAGGTGTACCTGGCGAAGATGGAGGGGCCAGCGAAGTTCGCCAAGACGGTGGTGGTGAAGAAGGTCCTCTCTCACCTCGCGCGGGACCCGAACTTCATCGAGATGTTCCTCAACGAGGCGCGGCTCGCCGCGGTGCTCACCCACCCGAACATCGTTCAGATCTTCGAGCTCGGGGAGCAGGACGGCACGTACTTCATCGCGATGGAGTTCGTGAATGGCCGGAGCCTCAAGGCCATCAAGCAGCAGCTGCTCGACCAGAAGCAGATCGTCTCGCCCATCTTCGCCGCGCGCGTCTGCGCTCAGGCGCTGAACGGCCTGCACTACGCCCACACGCTGACGGACGAGGAGGGCACGCCGCTGCACGTCGTTCACCGCGACATGAGCCCGGACAACGTGCTCGTGACGTTCGGCGGCGAAGTGAAGGTGGTGGACTTCGGGATCGCGAAGGCGTCGAACGCGGTGACGACCACGCGCACCGGGACGCTCAAGGGCAAGTACGCGTACATGGCGCCGGAGCAGCTGCTCGGGAAGGCCGTCGACGCGCGCGCGGACATCTTCGCGGTGGGCGTGATGCTCTACGAGCTCCTCACGGGCATGCGCCCGTTCCGCGCCTCGACCGAGCCCGCGCTCATTCAGACGATCCTCAGCGCTGACCCGAAGCCGCCGCACGAGGTGAACTCCAACGTCCCGGTAGAGCTCTCGGAGGTCGTCCTCAAGGCGCTGCAGAAGGATCCGCGCCAGCGCTTCCGCGACGCCGAGCAGATGTCCGTGGCGCTGGAGGTCTGGCTGCAGTCGCTGGGTCAGCCGCTGACGGCGACGCACATCGGCTCGCTGCTCAAGCAGCTCTTCCCGGACGGGGACAGGGTGAGCACCGCGAGCAACCCGTCGGTGCCCGTCGTTTCGGCGCCGGTCTCGGGCGATTCCACGGTGATGATGCCCGCGCCGCCAAAGCCCGGGTCGAGCCCGTCGCTGGTGAAGCCGCTGCCCAAGGGCGCGAGCTCACCGGATCTGCCGTCCGCGTCTCAGGCCGCACAGGTCGCCAGCGCGGGGGCGCAAAGCCCGAAGCGCGTGCTGATGATCGCGTCCCTCGCGGGCGCGGGCGTGGGCCTCATCGCCGCGGTGATCGTGCTTTTGCTCCGTCCCGCGCCGCAGGTGCTGGTCGTTCACGATCAGGAACCGGTCGTCGCGCAGAACGCATTGGGCGATTCGAAGACGGCGGACAGCAAGTCGGGCGATTCGAAGAGCGCGGACGCGCTGAAGGTCGATGCGGGCGCGGAGGTGAAGGTCGCCGCGAACGACACCGATTCACACCCTGCGAATTCTGAAACCCACGAAGACGGCAATCCGGAGAAGAAGCAGGATGCCGCCGCGCACGGCAAGCTGGACGTCCGCACTGCGGTCGGAAAAGGGAAGGGCGAGGTCCGCAAGGCCTCCACGAAGCCGGGCAAGGTCTCGCTGCGTGTGAACCCGTACGCCGAGGTCTTCTTCGGTGGAAAGAGCCTCGGCGTGACGCCGATGCCGCCTGTCGAAGTCCCGTCGGGTACTCAGACCTTCACGCTCAAGAACAGCGAGCTGAAGATCACCAAGACCGTCACCGTGAAGGTGCCCGCGGGCGGGACCGTCACCTTGAAAGCGGACCTGTTCGACGGGTGATCAGTTCGACACGAAGTACGTCACCGCAGCGCCGATGGCCGCGGTCGCCGCGACGCCGAACGCCACGTTCGCAATCAGAGCGGAGCTGCCCGCCTGCTGCGAATACTTGAACGCGTCCGAGCCGTAATGCGACGTGGCGCCCTGCGCCTCGTAGTTCTTCGCCTGCAGCCCGAAGTAAGCGCCCGCGCCCAACGACAGGGCTGACGCTCCCGCGAGCGCGATCGGCGCCACGTAGCTCTTCTCGGTCGAGACGCCGGCGGTCACGTCTTCCTTCGGCGGCTGCTCGGGCGTGAGCTTCGTCTCCACCGGCGCGTCGCTCTTCTTCGGGGGAGGTTCTTCCTTCTTCGCGACGACGACCGGCTCTTCTTTTTTCGCGACGGGGTTCATCCGCGCGAGCTTCTCCTCCGCTCGCTTTCGGGATGCCTCGAAGATCTCGCCGATGCGCGGGCTCGTGTACGGCGGAAGCTGGAGCTTCGGATCGAGCCCCAGCGCGAGATCGAACCTGCGCTTCGCCTCATCCATGTTGCCGATGTTGAAGTTGCACAGGCCCGCGTAGAGCTCGATCTCCACCTGCTCGGCGGGCTCGGACGCCCACTTCGTCGCCTGGTCCAGCCGAGCGAGACACTTCTCGTACTCGAGCCCCTGGTAGAAGACCTTCGCCTGCCCGAGGTACGGGTTCGGCTTCCCGGCGCCGAGAGCAGCACCTGCGATCAGCAGCAGCAGCGCGGTGAGCGGCTTCATCGGGGGCGGGACGCTAACACGCGCGTTCGTCAGCGGAAGTCGCTCGCGGTGTAAGCGGATGTCCTCTGCTGGTGTATATGCCTCGCATGCTCGAGAGGCTGCAGGACGCGGTCAAAGACGGGTTGCAACGGCTCACCATGAAGCTGGCCGGCGGCGAGTTCGAGACGCGCATCCAGCACGTGCGCCGTCCGGAGAACGAGTACGGGGTGGACCCGTTCGGCTTCAACCTCGACTACGCCATCGCCGCGATGGCGCCGTTCATCTGGATCTACCGGAACTACCACCGCGTCCAGGTCTTCGGCATCGACAAGGTGCCCAAAGGCCGCGTGCTCCTCATCTCCAACCACTCGGGGCAGATCCCGATGGACGGCGCGATGATCGGCGTGGCGATGCTCACCGAGGTCGATCCGCCGCGAGCGATCCGCACGATGGTGGAGAAGTGGGCCGCCCGGCTTCCGTACGTCTCCACGTTCATGTCGCGCGTGGGGCAGATCATCGGCACGCCGGAGAACTGCCGGCGCTTGCTACAAAACGACGAGGCGATCCTCGTGTTTCCGGAGGGCGCTCGGGGCGTGAACAAGCTGTGGCCGCAGCGCTACCAGCTCCAGGAGTTCGGCCTGGGGTTCATGCGGCTGGCGCTGGAGACGGACACGCCGATCGTGCCGATCGCCGTGGTGGGAGGAGAGGAGCAGGCGCCCGCGTTCGTGAACATCAAGCCCATGGCGAAGCTGCTTGGCTTCCCTGCGTTCCCGCTGACGCCGACCATCCTGCCGTTCCCGCTGCCCTCCAAGTACCGCATCTACTTCGGCGAGCCGATGAAGTTCACCGGCCGGCCAGACGACGAGGACGCGGAGCTCGATAAGAAGGTGCGGACCGTGAAGGCAGCCATCCAGTCGATGCTCAACCAGGGCCTCAAGGAGAGGGACGGCGTCTTTTTGTAGGGCGCCATCCTCAAGCCCACCGCAAGCGCGGGACGGTAGAGTGCGCCGCGATTTGCGACTCCCCCGCCTGTGCCTTCTCCTGTTGTTCCTCTGCGCTTGCGGCGAATCCGCGAGCCCGTCCTTCGGCTCTGATCATCGGGGGCTGTCGGCAATCGATCCGACGAGCCTGGGCAGTCCGGGCGGAGTGAAGTTCAACGGGACGACCGCGGAGCGCCAATCTCGCAAGGGCGGCATCTCCGGTTGGGACGCAGGTGTGCTGGCCGTC
>JBJMQN010000267.1:0-5433 GCA_045802665.1 Myxococcaceae bacterium
CGGTTCCGGTCGTTCGCCTACGACCGACTGGTACCAGAGCCGCGGGAGATCATTTCTCCTCGCGACATCGAAGCTGATGAACCCGTGCGCGCGCGGATTGAGATCGATCGCGAGCCATTCGCCGTTTCGTTCGTCGCGGATCATCTCGAGCTCGAAGATTCCCTGACCGAGCACACTGCGGACGAGCGGCAACGCGCGCTCCATCAGATCCGCAGGCTCCGCGCTCCGGAATTCGATGCCGATGCCCAACGTCGGCGGCCACTGCGAGACCTTGCGACTCACCGCCACCGCGCTCGCTCGACCCTGGGCGTCCATCACGCCGCTGACGCTGACCAGGTTTCGCAGCGCGTTCGGCACGTACTCCTGAATCATCGGCCAGGCGAGCTTCGGATATTTCTCCCGAGCGCGAAGCTGGCCCGCAGCGATCGGATACGGCTTGAAGTGTTGGTTCAGCTCGGTGGCGTCGTGCACCACCACGCCGCGATCCAGAAACACCGAGACGTGCGTGCGGGGCTTGAGCAGCACCGGGTACGGCAGCGAGTCCTTCAGCGCCAGCGCCTCTTCCACGGACGACGGCAGCCACGCTTTCGGAGTGCGGAAACCGGCGTGCGCGCACGCGTGCTCGAAGCGATCCTTGAAGAGGCAATCCAGCACCGCCGCGGGCGCGGTGAGTCTGCGCTGAAGCTCTTCGGGGAACTTCGCGAACACCTCAGCGGTGTAGAACGCGATGAGGTCGGAGGTCGGCGCGACGAGATCGATCTCTCCGCGCTCCAGCAGCTCCGCGAGGAACGGCACGAACGCGTCGCCGTTCTCCACCTCGGGGCACTGCTCGAACGTGGTGCAGTAACGCGAGAAGCGCGCGACCGGATAGCGACGGTGCGAATACACGCGCGTGGGAATGCCGGCGCGGCCGAGTGAACGCACGAACGCCAGCGCCGTCGGAACGTCCGCGTCAAAGATCCCCACCACAGGCTGCCTCATGCGGGGGAGGTAGGTCTGATCGGCGCGGGCGGCCAGTCCCCGTCGGATCTCCGACAGAGGATCCTTCCGATCCAGAACGCTGCAGGGTGCCAGAGAGGGCGTGAGCACCTAGCTTCCGGCGTGGCTTCGTTCATCACCAACGGTGCACGGGAGGTGCTCGGGCCGTACTTCGAGCCGGTGCGCGACCTGTTCTGGTCCGTGTTCGCCGTGGACTCGCGCATGGCCCCTGCGTGGATTGGAAGCTACGTGCTGCTCGCGCTGCTCGTGTATCTGCGCGTCGAGCGAAAACCGGGCGAGCCTTTCTTCAGAGGCCTGTGGGCGTACCTCTTCCCGAAGGACATCTACCGCCACGCGAGCACGAAGTCGGACCTCGCTTTCTTCGCGGTGGATCGGCTGCTGTTCTTCTTCGCGCTGGGGACGTTGGAGATCTCCGGCGAGACGGTCAAAGCGGCGCTGCTGAGCCTGAGCCCGGTGGAACCCGCGGCCAGGTCCATCTGGCAGAGCGCGTTGCTCACGCTGTTCGCATTTCTCGCGTACGACTTCGGTGCGTTTCTCTGGCACTTCGCGTCGCATCGCTTGCAGGTGCTCTGGGCCTTTCACCGAGTGCATCACGCGGTGGAAGTGCTGAACCCGCTCTCGAACTATCGCGAGCACCCGGTGGACTCGTTGGGCCGCGTCCTCACGCAGGGTGTGCTCGTGGGAGCGACGGCCGCCGCGGCGCTGCACCTGCTTCCCGGCGCCAGGACGGTGACGGTGGCCGGTCTCAATGCCGTGTACCTGCCGTTCTTCGTGTTCTTCAACGCGCGCCATTCACACGTGTGGATCTCGTTCGGGCGGTGGTGGAGCCGGATCCTGAGCAGCCCCGCGCAGCATCAGTGTCACCACGGCACGGCGCCCGAGCACATCGACGTGAACTACGGGCTCGTGCTCTCGATATGGGATTGGGTCGCCGGGACGCTCTACGTGCCGAACGGCCGCGAGCAGGTGAACTACGGCCTCGTCGGCGAGGTGCGGCCGTTTCCGACGGTGTTGAGCATGTACGTGCTGCCGTTCCGTGATGCGTGGCTGCGGCTGCGCGGGGTGGCGCCTGTGAAAAACGCGGTCGCTTCGAACCAGGTCTCTTCATGATGCGGAACCTGCTTCGCAGCGCGGTGTTGAAAGCGGTCGACGCCCTTCCGGATGACGGAGTCCGCCACGAGTTGGGGAAGGTGCTCTCCGGGAAGCGGCTGGCGCTCTGTCTGCACCGCGTGAACACGCTGCATCGTCCGCACGACTTCTTCCCGGAGATGAGCATCGCGCCGGACAAGTTGGATGCGCTGATCGAGTTCCTGCTCTCTGCGCGGAAGGGCGACGGACGCTGGCTGACCGTGAGCTTCGATGATGGGTATCTCGATGCGGCGGAGTACATCCGGTCGAGAGCGCCGCGGTATCCGGAGCTCGAGTGGATCTTCGCGATCTGCCCGGAGAAGACGAAGGAGCAGGCCGGGTTTCGGTGGGACCGCGCTGAGCAGCTTCGCGAGCGTGGGAGTGAAGTTCGGATCTCGGAGGTGATGGAGGCGCCGTTCGAGCTGGAGCGGGAGAACTCAGCGCTGACGCAGGTGGATCCGCGCTTCGCTTTGGCACCGGTGGAGCTGTGTCGCGAGCTCGCCGGCATGCCGAATGTCGCGCTCGCGAATCACACGAACTGCCACGCGGAGCTGGCGAAGCTCCCTCCAGAGCTCGCGAGCGAAGAGCTGCGGCATTCACACGACGAGTTCACCGCGCTCTTCGGTGCGCCCCGGCACTTTGCGTTTCCATTCGGGATTCCGGGCGTGTCGTTCACCGATGCGCACGTGAGGCAGCTGCGCGAGCTCGGGGTCGAGACGATCTGGAGCACCGAGGTGCGGCCGTATGATCAGAGAGAGCGCGACGCCGGTGCGGTGCTTCCGCGCGTTCCGGTCTGGGGAAATCGCAGCGTGCGGCAGATCGCGTCGTTGATCGCGCTGCACGCGGTGGCGGCGAACGTGGCGCGCGGCGCTCGGAGCGTGCTGACAGCGAGCCGGACGGATCCCACGAATACCGTTCGCCCCTGACCGCCCGCGCTCATCCCTCGGAGAACTGCCGCCGCGCCTGCTCAGCGATCCAGCCGAGCTTGTTCTTCACTTTGCTGGCCAGGCGATCGCCGTCCACGCGGATCTTCTGCACGAGATCGCCGCTGCAGTGGATCTTCATCGCGGAATGAACGGCGTTCGCCGCGTTCGTGATCGGCTCACCGTCGCGCTTCGAGACGAGCACGGCGGAGTACGGCACCGTGAACAGGTCCGTCGTTCTGTGAAGCTCGGTGCCCACCTTCGGGCGAACGATCCAGCGATCGAATGAGTCCATCTGCTCGACGGAGCTCGAGCCATCAATCGCGTAAACGACGCCCTCTTCCGTCGACGCGCCGTACACCTTGGCCGCCTGCACCGAGTTGTACTGAGCGAAGTCGACGCGCGGCTCCATCGGAAGGCCCAGATACGCACGCGCCGCGATTCCGAAGAGGTCCAGGCCGCCGCCATGCACGCGCTCGATCGTGAACGCATGCGAGTGACCGATCAGCCGCGCGCCCACTTCGATCAAGCACGGACCCTGCGCGTCGCGCATGACCTCCATGTGGAACGGGCCGCGGCGAAGCTCCGTCGCTCGAATCACGTCCGCTGCGTACGCGGCGAGCTCGCTGAAGAGCGGCGTGTCCTGATGCACGAGGAAGCCATCGCCGTAGACCACGGGCGATCCATTCAGCGTTCTCCTGCCGCTGCTGAACACGGAGGCGATGGATGGCTTCCCCTCTTCGTCCACGACGCCATCCACTGCGTAGATCGTGCCTTCTAGAAACTCCTCCAGCACGTAGCTGCCCGGCGCGCAGGCGAAGAAAATTTCAACGCGGGGCAGCTCCTCTCGCCGGAAGATCGCGACGCCTCGACTGCCGAACCCCGAATCCGGCTTGAGGATGAACTTCGCCGGCAACGAATCTCCGAGCTGCCGGGCGTCCTCGAACGACGACACGCGCGCGGTGAAGTTGATCCGAACAGAAGGCGCCACGCGGCGAACGCGGTCCTTCAGCGCAGCCTTCTTCCGAAACCGTTCGAGGACGTCGCTGGAGTTCCAACGCAGCCCAAGCCGCGGCAGCATCTTCGCGGTGAGCTCCAGCGTCTCCTCCGAGTACGGAATCACCGCCTGCAGGTCCGGATGGCGCGATTTGATTCGCGCGCAGAGCTGGGCGACGTCCGCTCCGTCCCATTCGTACACCGCAGCGAAGTGCGAGTCCGGAAGACATTCGTTCCGGCGGTAGAAGCGCTCCTTCGGGCCGCGCGTGAACAGTCCGATTGGCCGGTGCCCGTAGCGCTCCCACAGCAGCCGGATGAACTGCGAGGCGTACTCGTGCTGCGGATCCTGAATCAGGTAGCTGCCCATGATGCTCACCAACCCAGCCGGCTCTTCATCGCGGCGACGAGCTCGTCCGCCACCAGCGCGTGCGTCGCCTTGTTCGGGTGGTAGTCGCAGCCGAAGCCGCGCGAGCCATCGTCCGGCGTGAGTTCGACGAACTGCACCTTCGAGTCCGAGGCGTCGCTGATCGCCTGCTGGATGTACTCGCGCGCGAGCTGCAGCGACTGCACGCCCGGCGGATACGCGTCGCGCAACATGGGGCCCAGCACCGCGAAGATCACCGCGTCCGGATACTTCGAACGGATCTGCCGCAGCAGCGCGACGTACTTCGCCACGAACGCGGTGCGGCCCGGATCTCCCTTGGTGAAGTCCGTGGTCCCGAGGTTCACGACCACCGCCTGCGGCTTCCAGTCGAAGGACCACTTGCTGCCGGCGCGTTCGATCAGCGCACGGTCGTAGATGTCGCCCATCAGGGTCTCGGTGGTGCCGTGCCAGTCGATCACCACGCCCACGCCCGAGGCCGCCATCGCCACGTGCTCCGCGTCCAACGCCTTCGCGACGAGCGCGGCAAAGCTCGCGTCATGGTTCTGGAACGTCGGCGAGTAAGTGCAGGCCTCGCTCGCGCCCTCGTCGCCGAGGCCCACGGTGATCGAATCACCCACGAATTCGATTCGCCGATCCGCGACAACCGGCTTCGTCACGGTCGCGCCGGGATCCAGCGTCAGCCCGAGGATCTGCGTTTGACCGATCCACGGTTCGGTGCGCTTGGTGAAGATGAGCTCGTGCTCGGCGTTCGGGAGTCCGCTCGCGAGGACGTAGTCGCCGCGGCCGTCGTGCGTCTCCAGCACCTGCGCCAGCGCGCCATCGATGAACACGTCGTAGAAGTTGTTCCAACCCTGATCGCCGGAGCCTTCACGCAGCTGCACGCCGATCTTCGTGCCGCTGAACCGAACCCGAACCGTGCTGCCGGCGAGCGAGAACGTCGGTCCGTCCGGCGACGAGCTGTCGATGCGGCCGATGTAGCGAATCGCCGGATCATCCGGCTTC
>JBJMQN010000268.1:0-2454 GCA_045802665.1 Myxococcaceae bacterium
CGAGAAGCGGACGCAGACCCGGAGCGGCTTCACGGTCACGTATCAGGTGAACGCGGTGCTTCGCGGGAACAAGACGGTGCGGATCGTGGGCGGGCTCGAGGACCGGCAGCAGGCCCTCTATCTCGAGCAGGTGATTGAGCGGCGGCTTCGGATCTCCGACGAGGCGGTACCGGGCGAGCTTCCGCGAGATCGCGCGTCGGCCTGAAGTACGCGAGCGGCGCGGAGAGGCTCGTGATCGCCAGTCAGCGCGCCGTTCGCGTAATCACCGCGAGGGCGAAGCGCCTAGCGCGTCCCCGCGTCCGGCATCGAACCGTTGCCCGCGTTCATCATCCCGCCCGCATCCGCAGTCGCCGCCGCGTTCATCGCTGCTCCGCCGTCCGTCGTTCCGCCCGCGCCGAGGATGACGCCCGTCTCGGTGGGGTGCTCCTTCTCGGGGACGAACTCCAACGTCTGCGCGTCCACCTGACCGGGCAGGCGCAGATCCAGCACGGAGACGCTCCGGCCTGCTTCGACGAGGTCGTAGATCTGCTGGCCCAGCGACGCGGCGCTGAGCTTTTCGCTCGAGAAGAAGACGTGGACCTTCACGGTGCCTTCGTCGGCGGGCGCTCGGAAGCGGAGGCCGGCGATGGGCTGACCGGGGTCGCACTTCATGGACTTGTTCTCGTGCGTCATCGTGAGCTGGCGCACGACGCCCTTCTCCGACGTCGTGAACGCGAGGCAGTACGGCTTCTGCGCCGGATTGGGCACGACCTCGAAGGTGCTCTCGTTGACGCGCTTCACCTGGAAGCGGTTCGAGTCCTCCGGCTTTTTCTCCTCGGTGCACGCAGCGGCGAGAAGACACGACAACGCGACGGCGACGGCTCTCTTCATGACTGCCCCCTCCAACTGCTGTTGCTCAGCGCCGCTGATAGACGACGATCTGCGGCGTCTCGTCCACGTACAACCCGGTCTTCGGCTTCTGGGTGCCGAACGCGTCCCAGATGCTGTACTCGTGTTCGCGGAACTCCTGATGGTACTGGTAGACGGCGAACTGCGCGTCCTGCGGACCGCCCGCGGGTTGCAGATCCGCTCGCAGCATTCCGTTTCGCTGATAGTCGCGGAAGGAAAATCCGTTCACTTCGTGCAGCCACAGACGCGCGCCCGGCGGAGCGTTCTGATTGAGCCACGGCAGCACGCCGGTCACGTTGTTGGACCAGAACTGCCGCTGCATCCCCAGCGTCGCCGCACCCGGAAGTCCTCCGGCGAGCTCTGAATAATCAGAGGTCCCGTACTGGTACATTCTTGCGGTCTCCACGAATGCCGGGAGTGCCAGCACGGAGACCAGCAACGCCGGCCCCACCCACGCGGGGAGCTTCGGCCGATAACCCGTGAGCCTCGCTTGAAGCAGCTTCGAGGAGCGAAGCACCACCGCGCCCGCGAGCAGCCCGAGGAACGGCATCGACGGATACCAGTGCTTGGTGCCACCGAAGTGCGGGACGTCGGGGAGGCTGATGAGAAAGATGGAGGTGAAGCCGTTGGCGAGCAGCAGCAGCTCCGCCCAGGAGGTACGCGGGACAGCGAGCGCCTTCGCCGCGACGGTTCTTACGGCGACCGAGATCCAACCGATCGCCATGGGCAGGAAGAGGGTGAGCGGAACCGTCAGCGCGGTGAGGACGACGACGTAGTCGAGCGGGAAGGGCGGCTCGCGCAGGAGCTTGCCCATGTAGAACCAGGTGTACTGGTTGTGCTGCGCGTGGAAGGCCAGGTACCAGGCGGTGCGCTCCACCGGGTGATGCCAGAGGTACGGCCACGAGCCGTAGAAGATGAGCGGCCCGAAGAAGGCGATCGCGGCCATGCACGCTGCTGCCCGGAAGGCGGGAACCGAGAGGTCTCGCAAACGCCAGAGGAGCACCACGTTGCCGGCGAGGAAGAGCAGGTAGAGCGCCGCGTGCGGACTGATGGGCTCCATCCGCGCCTGGAACGTCTCCGGACCGAGGAACACAAACAGCAGGTAGAAGCCCGCGCCGAGCCCCGCGTAGAGGCCGAGGATCTGCCAGAGGATGCGGCGGCCTTCCGCTGACTGCTTCGTGCCGATGAACGCGTTCCAGAGCGCAAAGGGGGCGAGCACGAATGGGATGAACAGCGCGTTGTGCTTGGTGGCGATAGCGAGGCCGTAGACGACGCCGGTGTAGAGCCACCAGCGCGGCGACTCCTGAGCGCGCCAGAACGCGTAGACGACGAAGAGCCACATCGCCGCGACCGGCATGTCGAAGCAGGCGAGGTGTGCGTCGAAGAACTGGCGGGGGACGAGGAACCAGCAGAGCGCGGCGAAGATGCCGGCGGGGCGGCCGAAGAGCTTCCGGCCCATGACGTACAGCGCAGGGAGCGCGAGCGCGTTCACGAAGAACGCGGGCAACCGGAGCGCCGCCGCGGGCCTCAGCAGATGAAGCGACTCGTGGAAGAAGAGGTAGCTCC
>JBJMQN010000269.1:0-4661 GCA_045802665.1 Myxococcaceae bacterium
CTGGGGCGCAATTCGGTCGAGGGTCGGATCCATCCTCGGAACTGACCGCTCATCTCCCCCGCGAAGATCTCTCCGTAATGGCCGAGCTGCCGGAGCAGCCGCTGGAAATTGATCGCGGCCATGCAGGTCGCGTCGCCGGAGACGAAGCTGGGGACGAGTTGATGGACCACCATGGATGCGCGGGCGGGGCGTAGCACACCGGCGTCGTTGAGCGTCTACCCTTGAGAATGTGCCACCGCGCGGTTTGCCAGAGGCAGCGACTCAGCCGAGGCAGCATCGCTCGCGGCCCAGCGCCTCCAGCCTGCGTCGAAATTTCTGCCTTCGACTTCGCCCACGCTGACTGTATGGAGACCGCCGTGCAGTCCGTCGCATTCGACGCCACTCTCTGGGACGAGCCCACGACGGGCATTGGTTTGTACACACACGAAACCGTCGAGGCCTTACGGGCCCAGGCGGTCCACGTGTCGCTGCTCGGCGCCGCCCACTCTGGCGAATGTCCCCGGAAAGTCCGCGGCCGCACCGCGTTCGCTCTCGCTGAATTGCCGCGCGTTCTTCGCGAACGCCCCGAGCCCATCTTCCACGCCGCGAGCAACTTCAACCTCCCGCTGCAGCGCATCCCGGGAAAGCGTTTCGTCCTGACGGTGCACGACCTCATCCCGGTGCTCAGGCCCGAGACGGTCTCACGCGCATTTCGCTGGCAGTTCGAGCTGTGGCTGTCACGTTCTCTTCGCGTCGCGGATCACGTGATCTGCGTGAGCGAGCACACTCGAAAGGATCTCCTCACGCGCTACGGCTTCGATCGCGCTCGCACGTCGGTCGTCTACAATGGCGTCGATCACGTTCAGCGGTTGCCGAAGCCGGATGCGACGGGCATGCGATGGCTGGAGACGCTCGCGCTGCCGGAGGAGTTCGTGCTCTACGCCGGGGCGCTCGATGCTCGAAAAAACGTCGCGCGCGTGATCGATGCGATCGAATCCCTTCACGATCGCGGCAGGAAAACGACGCTCGTCCTCGCGGGGCAGAAGTGGTTCGGCAGCGGTGCCACCGAGCGGCGAGTTCACGAGCTGCAGGGACGCGGGCTCGACATCCGGCCGCTCGGCTACGTCGAGGCTCCGCTGTTCTACGCGCTGATGCGGCGCGCTCGGCTCTTCGTGTTTCCTTCGCTGTACGAGGGGTTTGGACTTCCTCCGCTGGAGGCGATGTCGCTCGGCGTGCCGACGATCGTGTCGAACACGACGTCATTGCCCGAGGTATGCGGGCAGGCGGCGGTGCAGGTGGATCCGCTCGACAGCGGCGCGTTGGCCCACGAGCTCCAGTCGCTGCTCTCTTCGCCCGCCCGGCGATCCGAGTTGTCGGAGGCAGGCCGACATCAGGCCGCGAAGTTCACGTGGAGCCGAGCGGCCGAGCAGACAGCGCGCATCTATTTCACTTTGTCTTAACTTCTTGCGCGGCTCCCGAGAGCGCGGTTCCATCCGCTCCAGTTTGATTCCCCCACGTCCGCACCGTTCCCTCCCGGTTCTGCTCGCAGCGCTTCTGCTGCTGTCCTGCAAGACCGCTCAGCCCACTCCGCAGCCGGAAGCGCACAAGAGCGATCCGGTTCAGGCGACGCGAGCGGAGCCCATCCGGCTCACGATCGTCGGCACCAATGATCTTCACGGCTGGATGTTCCCGGTGAAGTCGAAGATCGGCACCACCGATCTCGAAGAGGGCGGGCTCTCGGTCCTCTCCGGCTACCTCTCGATCATTCGCGCGAACAACCCGAACGGCGTGCTGCTGTTCGACGGTGGAGATCTCTTTCAGGGCACCCTCGCCGCGAATCTGACGGAAGGCGTGCCGGTGATCGATGCGTACAACAAGCTCGGCTACGACGCGTCCGCGATCGGCAACCACGAGTTCGACTACGGCCCGGTGGGTCCGGTCTCCGTCGCCACGCAGTCTGGAATGGATCCGTTCGGCGCGCTGAAAGAGCGCATCGCGCAGGCGAAGTTCCCGCTGCTCGCCACCAACATCTACGACGCGAACACCGGCGAGCGCCCCTCGTGGTTGCACAACGACGGCACTGTGATGCTCGAGCGCAAAGGCCTCAAGATAGGCGTGCTCGGGCTCGTGACACCGTCGACGCCGTACACCACCAATCCGCTGAACGTCGCGACGCTGCGATTCGGTTCGCTCGTGCCGGAGACGATAGCCGCGGCGAAGAGGCTGCGCGAGCAGGGCGCGAACCTCGTCATCGCCGTCGCGCACGCGGGCGGAAAATGCGCGGACGGACACGATCCGCATGACACCTCGAGCTGCGACACGAAGGACGGTGAGATCTTCGATCTGATGGCGAACATCCCGCCCGGCACGGTGGACGCGGTGGTCGCCGGTCACACGCACGGCCCGATGGGGCATTTCCTGAACGGCACGCCGGTCATCGAGACGTGGGGCCTCGGCAAGTACTTCGGCGTGATGGATCTGTTCGTGGATCCGACGACGAAGAAGGTGATGCAGGACCAGACGAAGATCATGGCGGTCATCCCCATCTGCGAGCAGGTGGACGCGGAGCTCAAGACCTGCGAGTCGCGCCGCCTCAAAGACAAGCCGTCCTTGAACCTTCAGCCCGCGCAGTTTCTGGGTGAGACGGTGAAGCGCGACGCCTCGGTGGACGCGCTGCTCAAGCCCGCGCAGGACCGCGTCGCTCAGGAAGAGCAGCGGAATCTGGGGCTCAAAGTTCCTGCGCCGCTGGGCCGCAATTACGAGGCGGAGAGCGAGCTCGGCAGCTTCCTCGCGGACACGCTTCGCGAAGAGGAGAAGGCGGACGTCGCCCTCTTGAACTCCGGCGGCCTCCGAGCGGACCTGCCCAAAGGCGACCTCACGTACGGCAGCGTCTACAACGTGCTCCCGTTCGACAACACGGTGGCTACGGTCACGCTGACGGGCGACGAGCTCAAGCGGCTGCTCAATGCGGCGTACGGGGCTCGCAAGGGCGTGTTCCAGATCTCCGGCTTGAAGGTTTCGATCGGCAAGTGTCCGGGGCAGGGGCGGCTCAAGAACTACGTGCTCTCGGACGGCAAGCAGGTCGTGGCGGACAAGCGGTACAAAGTCGTGATGCCGGACTTCCTCGCGCGCGGCGGCGATGGCCTCGGGCCTGTGCTGGGATCGCTGCCGCCGGGACGCATCGACATGGGGATGACGCGGGGCCAGAACTTCCGCGACGCGCTGGTTGATCACTGGGTGAAGAAAGGCGTTCCTCTGGTCGCGCCGAAACCGGGCCGGATTGCTTTCGTGGACGACGGCTCCGCCTGCAACGCGGGCGAAAAGCTGGATCGTCACTGATCGTCTAAGTTCGCGAAACTGAAGAGGAAAACCTCGTCCGGCGCCGATTTACCGGCCCGCGCGGCGAGGCCAGTGTCAGACCCCCTCCGTAGTCTTGTTCCCACGCGTCGGCGGGATCCGTTTTTAGCGGAGGGGCGTTCTCGCCCTGAAAACCGGCGCGGTGTTTGGGAGGAGGACGGATGCTCTACAAAGTGACCCCGATGATGACTCCTGCTGAGGAAGCCAAGCCGAAGAAGGCTCGGCGGGAGCCCGGTGCGCCCCGGAAGCGGCGCAAGACGGCGATTTATGACGGTGAGGGGCACGAGGTGCTCATCACGCTCATGTGCCTGAAGTGCAAAGGCATGAAGCCGCTCGCGCAGTTCGGGCTGCGGAAGATGGCGGACGGCGCGATTCGGAATCAGCCGTGGTGCCGAGGCTGCCGGAGCCAGGCGGGGACCAAGCCGGTCAAGCCCGCGACGCAGACCGAGGTCGCCGTGACGGCGGAGTCGGAACTGCCGGTCGTGATCGAAGCCGAGGCTGCGCCGCACGTGACTGAGGATGTGACTCAGCCGATGGGCGAGGCGGTCGCGGATGGAACCGCGCTGCCCTCAGCGGCCGAGCCGGATCCGACGTACGGGTGAGTGACGGGGCGGATCGGCGACGGTCCGCCCTTGTCTCGAAGACTGACGCGCGCGGCCGCGAGGGTGGAGATCTGCGTGGAGTGCGGGTGCCTGCGTCGAGTGCGCGGGTGCCTGTGGTGAGTGCGCGGCGTGCGGGTGCCGGTGCTAGTTGGTGACTGCGCGGCGTGCGGGTGCCCGATGATGACTGTGCGGAGTGCGGGCGCCCCATGGTGACTCGGCGGCGGGTGCCCGTTGCCAGCCCGACGAGGCAACACCACGCGGTGTCAATCGGCCGCGACGTGATCGGGCGTGATCATGACGCGCGGCTGCGAGCTCCGCCCGGGGGCTTGGACTATTTAGCCGCTCAAATCCCCGGCCCGCCCCCGTTTCGCGTGCGGTTGAGCGGCAAAAGTGTCCAAGGGGTCGCGCTCATTCGTTTCACGTTCGGAGCGCGACCTGAGATGCAATGCTGCGCGGCATGACGCCGCTCTCAGGAATCCGCGTTCTCGATCTCTCACGCGTCCTGTCCGGACCGTTCTGCACGATGAATCTTGGCGACATGGGCGCCGAGGTCATCAAGGTCGAGGAGCCGGGCAGCGGCGATGACACCCGTGGGTTCGGACCTCCGTTCGTGAACGGCGTGTCGACGTACTTTCTGTCGATCAACCGGAACAAGAAGTCGCTCGCGGTGAATCTGAAAGCGCCGAAGGGGCGCGAGCTCGTGCAGCGCCTCGCGGATTCATC
>JBJMQN010000270.1:0-5060 GCA_045802665.1 Myxococcaceae bacterium
CGCACCGACACCTGCATCGAGCCGGCGGTGGTCACCGGGTTGAAGCTCGCCGGCCGTTTTCCGAACAGCGCGCCGAGCACATCCGCCGCTCGATACGGCGCGGGGAACTTGTCCTCGTAGTACGCGAGGATGTCGCGGAAGAGCCGGTCGAGATCCTGCTCGGTGTGAAGCTTCTTCACGCGTTCGGCGAACGTGTCCTTCGCCCCCGGCGCCTTTCCATCGAGCAGCTCCTTCAGCGCGAGCTTTCCCAGCGGCCCCAGCTTCTCCGCCTTCCCATCGAGGTGGTCCTGCACGAGCTTCGGCAAGTCCGCGACCGCCGGATCCGCGTTGAAGCCGGACTCCTGTTCGATGATCGCCGCGACCTCGCAGAACGTCTGCGGATCCGCCGGAAATTGATGTGCGTCGAGCGCCTGCAGGATGTCGCTCGCCCACCCGCTCGCATCCTTCACCGTGGGCGGCACGTACACGGTCGCCTGCTCGACGCTCATGCGCGGCCGAGGTGTGAGCTCCTCAGGCCGCGCGGTTCGGCAGCCACAAACGAGCAATGCGACCACGAAGCTGATTCGCCACACGGGAATGCCGCTTTGTAACCGGCCCGCGGAATCGTACGGCCAGCGGAATCGTTCGATTGCTGGAAGTAGACGAACGACCGCGTTCGATGGCACCTTGCACCTCGCAGCCGGAGACCCGTTCGTACCGATGACGCGAGCCACCCGCACAGCAACGATCGCCAGCGTCTCCTGCCTGCTCCTCCTCGCCGCCGCCGCGAGGGCGGATTCTGTGCAGACGCTGGATGCGGACGTCCCGCCGCTGAAGGACACCGCCGGCAAAGTGGTCCCGCTGACCGGGTTCAAGGGCAAGCCCACCGTCCTCATCTACGAAGACCGCACTTCGACCGAGCAGAACCGCAAGCTCAAGGACGAGCTCTGGCGGCGCGGTCACGAGAGCGGATTGCTGGATGCGGCGCATGTCGTCGGCGTGGCGAACTTGAGCTCGTACGATTTCTGGCCCGCTCGCACGTTCGCGCAGAGCCACATCCAGAAGCTGGAAAAGAAGGTCGGCATCCCGGTGCTGATCGACTGGAAGGGCGCGATGGAGAGCACCCCGTGGAACCTGCCTTCGGGCTCCTCCACCGTGCTGGTGTTCGACTCGGACGGGAAGCTCGTGTTCTCGCACTCGGGCGCGCTGTCGGATGCGCAGACCGAAGAGCTGATCGGGAAGCTGTCCACGATGATCGGCGTCGTCGCGAAGCCGCGCAATCCGCACGGGTGATGCAGCGGCTCACAGCCGCTCGATGAACTTCTTCGCGAACAGGTACGCGTCCCCCGGCCAGCGGGCGGAGACGTAGCGCCCATCCTCCACCACGAACGCCGGCGAGTCGTTCTGGTCCGTGCCGCGCGCCATCAGCGTCCGTGGCCCGAGCGCGAACTGCTCCTTCGACGAGAGCGCGCCCTTCACCTCGTCCTCCACGTACTCGGGATACGTCCGGTAGTACTTCCCGAGCTTCCACGCGGTCAAAAAGTACGCGCTGCGCTCCATGTACTTGGGCAGGCAGGTGGTGCGCGACTCGCGGAGCACGCTCTTGCCCGTCGCATCCTTCGACCGTGCGAGCACCAGCACGCCGTGACAGATCGCCGCCACCGGCTTCTTCGTGTCCCAGAACGCGGCGATCTTCTTCTGCAGACTCTCGCTCCCGAGGTACTGCCGCATCCCGGGCGCGTGACCTCCCGGAAGCAGCAGCGCGTCGAAGCCCGTCAATTCGTTTGAGCTCCAATCAACTGGCTGGAGGAACTCCGGCGCGCGTGTGAGCTCGTCGTAGAAGCGCTTCGGCTCCGGCTCCGCGCCGAGCTGTCCGAAGAGGACGCCGGAGAGCAGCAGCGGATCCGCCCTCGGGGTCGCGCCCTTCTCGGTGAGGAAGACGACCTTGTGGCCCGCTCGGGTGAGGAGCTTCCACGGCACCGCGACCTCGGTGACGTCAAAGTCTTGATCTGGCAGTGGTATCGCGACGGTGCTCACGGCAGTGCTCACCCTTCCCTGTTCACGGCAGTGTGCACGTTTGCATGGCAGGGGCAACGTAGGTGAGCCTCAGACCGACAACTGGATCCCGGAGGAGCACATGCCCAGCACTGTGAAAGTCACTCCCAAGTCCGTCACGCCCGCGAAGCCCGCCGCCCCGAGCGGCACGACCAGCACGACCAAGGGCCTGAACCCGCAGCAGAAGACGAACTACGCGCAGAAGCTCATCGGCATGGACGTCGCCGCGGAGAAGGCGCGCGTCCAGAAGCTGAAGCAGGAGGCGACGGCGGAGAAGGCCACGCAGCCGGCGAAGTCCGCGCAGCTCATCGCCATTGCCAATGATCGGCTCGCGCTGATCGCCGCGGAGCAGAAGGACCGGAGCACGCTCGCGACTTCGAAGCTCTCCGACGGCCGCACCGGCGCGCAGTTCGCGGAGTCGGTGAAGGCGACCCACACGCCCACGCTCGCGCAGCAGCGGAATGCACTCGTCGCGCAGGTGAAGGCGGGGACCCCGAAGGACGCCCCGGTGAAGCTCCTCGCCGTGACGCGCGAGCTCACCCGTCGAGTGGCGGAGAATCGCGCCGCCACGCAGGCGAAAGAGGCCGCGCGGCTGGAGACGGTGAAGCAGAAGTACACCGATTCGCTGAGCGGAAAGACCGGCGCGCAGCTCACCGCGGAGAAGAAGGCAGAGCAGGGCCGGCTCGATGCGGCGGCGAAGGCTCTGGCCGCGGCGCACCAGCAGCTCGCGAACGCTTCCACCCCGCAGCAGAAGACTGCCGCGAACGCCGCCGTGGCGACCGCCGAGAAGGCGATGCGCGACGAGTACGCGAAGAGCGCGGTGATCGACGAGAAGGCGCCCATCACCTGGGATCACCAGCTGCTTCATGACTACGCGAACACGCTGAAGACGAAGTCGCTCTCGGCGCTGCGGACGGAGCGCAAGAGCGTTCAAGCCGAGTACGACAACCTCAACTCCGGTGCTCTCCGCGGCAGCCGCCAGCAGCTCGAGAACGACCGCGTGAAGCTCGCGATCCTCGACGCGGCGATCAGCAAGAAGGCTCCCGCGCCGGTGGGACCGGTGAAGCCGCTGGACCCGACGCGCAACCCCGGGAATGTCGTGTTCGACGGACCGGGGATGTTCGTGGACAACGCGGCGGGGTATTCGGCGGCCGCGAACGCGGACAAGCTGAAGGCGGCGGGCGTGACGTGGATCACCCTGCAGATCCACAACGGCGGCAACGAGCGCTCAGACAACGAGGCCGCGCTGATGAACGGCTGGGCGGATGCCTGGCGCGCGAAGGGCTTCAAGGTCGGGTTCTGGGGCGTCTCGTACGGGAATGCGGAGAACGACGGCCGGCTCGCCGCGCAGCTCACCGCGAAGTACCACGGCGACTTCTACAACGCGGACTGCGAAGGGCCGTTCCAGTCGGGCGAGGGCGATCCCGCGCGCAACAAGCAGTTCGTCGACGCGTTCCAGGACGAGGCCAACAAGGAGGGCATCGGGAAGATCCCGCGATCGCTGACGAGCATGGGACGCGTCGCGCTGGACATGAAGCCGTGGATCGACAACGGCTGGGACGCGATGCCGCAGGCGTATTGGAACGACTGGAAGGTCTATCAGCCGAGCCTGTGCGTGAAGTTCTACGAGGACAGTGGCTGGCCCAAGGACCGGATTCATCCGCTGATCGGTACGTACGGCGCGACGGGTGATCAGACCGAGCCCAAGCAGATCAAAGACTACGTCGCGGATCTGAAGGCGGGCGGGACGACTGGCATCTCGTACTACCTGCCGGAGAACTACCTCGACGAGAACGAGTACCAGCAGCTGCTCGACGGGATGAAGAACGGGATGAACGGCCCGGCGCACTGATCGCGCGGGTCGTCGCAATCACATTCCTCGGGTAATGTTTCCCGCACATGCGCAAGGAAGCGGCGAAGCGGGAGATCAAGCAGGAGCGAGCGGCACGGACCCGGGTCGACATCCTCGACGCGGCGATCAACCTCTTCGCCCGGCGCGGCATCCTCGCGACCACGATGTCCGAGCTCGCCAAGGCGATCAAAATGACGCCGGGCGCGCTCTACTGGCACTTCCCGACCAAGGAAGACATCTTGCTCGCCGCGATCGAAGCGCTGAACGAACGCTACATGCGCGAGTTCACCGAGCTGCTCACGGAAGGCCGCAGGCTCACCGCGACGCAGCAGCTCCAGGGGTTCTTCGACCGCACGCAGCAGTTCCTGCGCTACCACCGCCAGTACGGAATCTTCTTCGGCATGGTCGCGGCGGAAGCGGCCGAGGGACATGAACGCGTCGCCGGCGCATTGAGGGAAGCGCTCCAGATGTACGCGACCGTGCTGAGCGGGATCATCCGCTACGGGCAGGAGAAGACCGGCGAGTTCCGGAAAGATGTGGATCCGAACGTCGAGGCCCACGCATTGCTCGCCGCGTACATGGGCGCAGTCACGTACCAGAACCTGTTTCGGAACGAGCTCCAGTACGATCCGCTCGTGGCCGCGCTGGATAAGCTGACTCAGGCGGGGTTGAAGGCGTAGGGGACGCGGACGGGGCCGGCGGCGGGAAGCACGACGTCTGCGCGATGCATCACGCGGGCGAGAACCCGGCGTTGGGAAGCGCGACGCACGCGCGATGCATCAGCGAAATCGGCGTTCCGAACCGCGACGCGTGCACCCATCACGCTTTCATTGGGCGGGGTGCCGGCGTGTATGAGGTGCCCGGGGGCGTAGCTCCGACGGTTCTCGCCACGTGAACTAGCGCTTAAAAGCGAAGTATCGTAAGTTTTGCACCGAAAACGTCGTCAGCTTGCGGCTTTTTCCTGAATTCAGCCTGATTTTCGGTGCAAAACTTACGAAACCTCTTTCGCGGAGTCATTCGTGGCTGACGATGCCGACCTCCAACCTCTATTGGACGCGCAGGATGACCTGATCACGCGCGAGCAGGCGATCGCGCGACACTTCACCGATCGCGTGATGCAGACGCGCCTTGGTGATGGACGCTGGTTTGCGGTCGCACGTGGCGTCTACACCCC
>JBJMQN010000271.1:0-20604 GCA_045802665.1 Myxococcaceae bacterium
ATCCTCGAGGTACTTCCGCACGAAGGTCAGCTCGTCGATGAGCTTCGCGTTGCGGATGCCTACCGCCACCTGATTGGCGAGCTGGATGAGGATCCGATCGTCGGACATGAGGTCCGCGGTCATCCCGGCGGGGTACTCGACGTTGATCACGCCAAAGAGCTGTCCGGACGCGACGAGCGGCGCGCAGATTCCGCGCTGGCTGCCCTGAAACAGCAGCGGCACTTCGTCCTCGGTGAAGCGGACTTTCCCCACCGGCACGTTCGCGAGGTTGAGGTGCGTCTTCTCCACCGCGCTCCGCTTGAGCACCAGCACATCGCGAGCGCCCTCGCGCAGCCGCCCCTCCGCGTACAGCGACGTGAGCCCCAGCAGGCGCGGGTCCGCGATGCGGATGCAGAACGTGCGGCCGGGGAACAGCTCCTTCACGCCGCGCGCGACGACCGCGACGAGCTCTTCTTCGCTCGCCGAACCCGCCACATCGCGGCCGAGCTCCAACAGTGCCTGTTCGACGCGGGCCTGCTCGAGGAGCGCCCGGGCCTGAACGGCGACCGTGGCC
The DNA here is from genome assembly GCA_045802665.1 of Myxococcaceae bacterium. Classification (GTDB taxonomy): domain Bacteria; phylum Myxococcota; class Myxococcia; order Myxococcales; family Myxococcaceae; genus JBJMQN01. The sequence goes on from JBJMQN010000271.1 coordinate 554, forward strand.
TCGACGGCGGTCTTCAGCTGCCGCGCCATCACCGCGACGATGCTCCCGCGACGGGAGAGGTTCAGGACCACGCGCTGACCGGTGGAGGCTTCAATCTCCACCTCGGTGCTGGTGCCTTCCTTCGGCAGATCCACCGCGAGCCCTTTGAGCTGCTGGACGCCGAGCAGCGCGTCGAACGCCGGGTTCGCGGCGAGCACGGATAAGTCGTCGTCACAGAGCGCGGCCGGACTCTCCAACGTCTGGAAGAACGCTTTGAACGCATCTGCGGGGACGGGGGCGAATGGCGAATTGCCCTTTGGCTCATTCTTCATGCGAGGACGCCTTGTCGAGGTCGAGGATCTTCTGCGAGCCGATGTACGCCTTGGTCTCGTAGCGGGTGATCTTTCCGATCTTCCGGACGATCTCCGCCATGCGCTCCGCTTCCCGGTAGATGATGTCCACCGGGCGGTACGCGTAGTCGGTTTCCTTCAGCTTCCGCTTGAGCAGCTCCGCGTAACCCATCACCGACGTGAGCGGCTGGTTCAGCTCGTGTGCTGCGGTTCCGGCGAGCGCGACGATGACCGCGTTCTTCTCCGACTCTTCGAGCCGGTCTTCGGTCTCCGACAGCCGCCGTTCGAGCTGCATCCAGGCGCGCAGGTCCGTGAAGATTCCCACGGTCGCAACTTCGCGGCCCCCCTCGTACACGATGGACGCGGTCATGTTCACCGGCACGCGCTCACCGTTCTTCGTGACGATCTCCTGACGGCTGACACCGAGCCGCCCCTTGGCCTCACGAAGCTTCTGCATCACCTCGCGCGCGATGTTCGTCGGGTACAGGTCGCGCACGTTGAGGCGTTCCCTCGCCTCATCCGCGGTGTAGCCACAGATCTCTTCCGCTCCCTTGTTGAAGAGGATGATCCGGCCCTTCATGTCGGCGGCGATGATCGCGTCCACCGACGAGTTGATCAGCTTCTCGAGGAACTCCTTCGTCTTGCTGAGCTCCTCCGCCATCGTCCTCGCCGCCGTGACATCGCGGAAGCTGACGATCGCCGTGGCATCGCCTTCGCGGAGCGGCGCAGCGGACACGGACAGCGTGAGGCGCCTGCCCGCGAGCGTGCGCACCGCGAGGTCCACGTCCCTGCGCGTCTCCCCGCGCGAGACGGACCAGAGCATGTCGATCAGCACTCCATCGTCCGCGGGGTTGGTGATCGCGTTGATGTGCCGGCCGCGCGCCTCGTGCGCAAGAACGTCCAACATCTGGCAGGCGGCGGGGTTGATCGAGATGAGGCACGCCTTCGCATCGAGCAGCGCCACGCCGTCCGAGACGGACGCGAAGTAGGCCTCGTAGCGGGAGAGCGAAGCGGCGCGTTCTTCAGCGGCGATGCGAGCGGTCTTCTCGCGCTCGGTCTGGCCGCGCATGCCTTCCAGCAGCCGCGCGTTCCGCAGCGCGACGGCGGTGGCGTGGGCGACGGTGGCGAGGAAGTCGATCTCCCTCATCGAGAACGCTTTTCGGCGGCTGGAGGCGCGGAGCAGGAGCACGCCCAGCACTTTTCCCTGCACCGCCAACGGGAGCGCGGCGATCGCGTGAATTCCACGTGCCGCGATGTTCTCCTTCACGCCCTCGAGCAGCGGGTGCGAAGGCGCGTCCTCCACGATGACCGGCTTGTTGGTCCGGGCGACCTCGCGGATCTCCGGATAGCGCGACAGCTCGATGCGGAGGTCCTTGAGCGCAGCGTCGTCCGAAGCCGCGATGATGAAGCCCGCGTTCTGCTGCTCGTCGAGGACGATGAGCGCGGCGCGCTCGATGTCCATCTCGGTGGCGAGCCTGCGCGTCACATCGTGCAGCAGCGCTTCCGGATCCAGCGACGACGCGTACGTCGCGGTCAGTTGCAGCAGCAGCGCCAGATCCTTCTCGCGCTTGCGAGCCTCGGCCCGGACCGCGTGCCGCGCCTGCACGAGCGACATCCGCCCCGGCAGCTCCATCTCCATCCGCGAGACGTGCACGACGTCGGATGCGCCCGCGGCGATCGCCTTCTGAGCGGTCGCTTCAGAGTCGATGACCGCGATCAGCGAGAGGGCGCCGGACTGGATCTGAGCGCGCAGCTTCTCGATCGCGACGAAGCCGTCGTCACCGGTGACATCGACGACGGCGATCTCCGCGCCCTCGGACGAGCTCGAAAGCGAAGCGTCAGCGAGCACCTTCCGCAGCGCGGCCTCGTTCGCCGAGCGTTCGGGCAAAAGCACCGCGCTCGCTTTGGGAGCTGCAACCGTCATTCGGGGAGAGGAGCCTCGGGCGCGCATCCTACGCGCGGCCAGAAACTGAAACCACCCCGGTGAGGAGATGTAGGCGAGCTCGACTGAGAGGCGAGCGAGCAAATGAAAAGACCCGGCCCTCGAGGAGAGGACCGGGCCTTCTGAAAAAACCGCTCGACGCTGGACGGCGGTTCAACTCACCGCTGACCGGCGTAGCCGCCACCGGAGTACTGCTCGCCGTTGCCGTAGTACTGGTACGTCGGCTGATCCGAGACGAACACGTACTTGCTGGTCTCGACGTACCGTCCCGGGATCCACTGCTGCGTGTAGTAGCCGGGGCTGCAGACCTGACGGCCATGGTGACCCCAGTGGCCCCACCGCTGATAGGTGCAGGAGGCGGGGACCCAGACCTGGTCGTAGCGGCCGGGGACGAACTCATTGACCGTGCGGAGCTCGTAGTGACCAGGTGCCTGCTGCTGGTAGCCGCTGTTGCCCGGAGGCGGGACCGGCGTGACCTCGTGGTCGCACGGCGGCGTGTTCATGGACACGGTGACCGGCGGCAGGTTCACCGAGGCATGGACGCGGAAGCCGTCAGCGAGCGCGAGGCCCGGAACGGCGGTGGACAGCAACGTGATGGCAGTGAGGATGGTGTTCTTCGTGTTCATGACGGGTCTCCTTGTTGAACAACTCGTCGTTGCGGATTGAGACGGGCACCCGGCCTTTCTATTCACCGGATCTGCCCGCACCCGGTCCCACATGAGCGCCTTCCTCAACTGGCTGGAGCCCGCGCGCTGAGCTACACCTTCGCGCTGCTGTCAGGGCCGAAGCGCAGCGCTCGAGAGGTCTTCGCTGTGCGAGTCGTGTTGGATCGAGGGGAGCACCACATGCGTCGTCGTCTTCCGTGGGTATGCGTCGTGGGCGCGGTTTCACTTCTGCTCGCGTGCGGAGGAAAAGGCGGCGTCGACGCAGGCACCGGTGGCGGAGCGGGTGGCGGCTTCGTGGGCGGGGCCGGCGGTGGCGGCGGGAGCACCGGCGGCTCGGTGTCGCTGGACCAGTTCTGTCAGGGCTACGCGCAGGACTACTGCGACGCGCTCATCCGCTGCGGGCAGATGGATCCGAACTTCCGGCAGGGCTGTTACACGTTCCTGGAGCGCTACCAGTGCGCTTCCCTCAAATCCAGCGTGACCCGCGGCGGCTCGACGTTCGATGCGCAGAAGGCCGCCACGTGTCTGCAGGCGTACGGCGCAGCGCTCGCGACGAGCTGCAACACGAGCCCTTCGGTGAGTGACCCATCCTGTCAGGACCTCGTGAAACCGGCGGCGGGCCCCGGCCAGATCTGCACCGCACAGAGCGACTGCTCGGATCAGAACACCGCCTGCAGCGGACAGGGGTGCAACACGACGTGCCAGCCCTGGGGCGGGCTCAATCAAGTCTGCCGATATGGCTCGTGCAGCCAGGGTTTCTGGTGCGACTCGGCGAGCGACACCTGCAAAGCGCCGCAGCAAATTGGCAGCAACTGCAGCTCGGGCAGCACCCAGAATCCGCAATGCGTGGACACCGCCTACTGCGACACCACGCAGGGCAAGTGCGTGGCACTTCCCGGTCAGGGCGGGACGTGCCGGCCGGGAACGCCGACGTGCGCGACGAACCTGTACTGCAGCTCGAACAACACCTGTCAGCCGTTCCTCGCGCTGGACGCCGGGTGCAACGGTTCGGATCCATCGTGCGGGCCCACGCGCTACTGCCCGTTCGTGAACGGCGGCTACCACTGCGCGCCGAGGCACGACGTGAACGGCACCTGCGCGTCCTATCGCGAATGCCTCACCACGCTCCGCTGCACCACCACTGGCTCGACGGCGGGGACCTGCCAGCCCAAAGGCGGCGAGGGCGCGAGCTGCCAGGGCACCTTCGGCGAATGCGAGGACACGCTCTACTGCGACCCGGTGCCAAAGCAGTGTCTCAAGTTCAGCTACGCCGACGCGGGCTCGCCCTGCACCGGCATCGCGGTGTACTGCAATGACTCGGTGTGCGTCGGCGCGAAGCAGAGCACCGACGGTGGCGCGGGGACGTTCGGAACCTGCACGGTGAAGGGCCCGGGCCTCCCCTGCACCAGCCTCTACGATTGCGGCAACGCGACGTACTGCGGAGACGCGGGCACCTGCGTCGCCTCGACAATCGGCAGCCCGTGCCTCGGCTACGCTGGGAACTGCGCCAATGACGCGTACTGCGCCGCGACCGACGGCGGGTCTCAGGGCGCGTGCGTGCCGAAGGGAGGAATGGGCGCCGCCTGCCCCTCTTCGTTCTCCGAGACGTGCCTGGACCCGTACATCTGCTTCACCACCAACTTCGACGCGGGAACGGGCGTCTGCGGGACGCCTTCGCCGGCCGGCGCGCCGTGCGATCCGCGCGGCAACTACCAGTGCCTCGTCCCTGACGAATGCGTGAACGGCGTCTGCACCGCGGTGGGCCTCTCCGGCCAGCGCTGTGCGCAATCCGGCTACTGCTACGACGGCGCGTGCGGCGGGAGAAATCCGGACGCGGGCGTGGCGGGCGTCTGCGGCGCATACCTGCCGCTGGGCAGCGCCTGCTCCACCCCGTACGAGTGCCAGAGCATCGCCTGCGATCCGAACACGAACGCGTGCATCGCGGCGTGTCAGTGACGGGTTGAGGCCGCGCGCGGCGACGGCAGGCGGCCGCCGCTCGGCGTCATCCGCTTCACCGCTGAGCGCGAGCCGCGAGGAGGCCGTCGAGCCGCTTCGTCAGCCGCGCTGCTTCGGCGAGCTCTCTCAGCTTTTCGTCCGACTGGTAGCGATCGCCACACCGAACGGCTACTCGACCCGCCTGTTACCGCACGTCCTTACAGCTCAGCCCCTCGTCAGGCGCGCAATTTTGTCCAATGAGGCAGCCGCCCACGCCGTTGAAGTCGACGCAGCGGATGGGCCGGCAGTCCGCCTGAGTGACGCACGCGCGGCGGGAGATGCTGCACTCGCCGCCGCTGCAGCTCTCCTGCGCGCAGTCGCTGTCCACGAGGCAGCTGCAGAAGCCCGTCGGGTCTCCTTCGGCGATGCCGCAGACGCCGGTGCAGTAGCCGTTGGGCTGGCCCGCGGCTTTCGCGCAGGTTCCTCCTCGGGGGCACTCGGAGTCCGTCGCGCAGGGCAGTGAGTTGTGCACCGGGCAGGAAGGATTGCTCGCGCTGCACTGAGGCAGCACGCCGCCCACCACGATGACGTCCTGACAGCCGTAGCCGCGCGGGCACGCCTGACCGTCCGAGCAATCCACGCCGCAGAACTCGCCGCCGTTCGTGGTGTCCACGAGGCAGTAGTTGGGGCCGGTGCCGCAGGTGGAGAGACCACCGCCGCTGGTGCAGCTCGCGCAATAGGGACGCCGGTCCGGATCCGCGTCGCTGAAGCACTGCTGGGTGTCGGTCCCCGCGTCGCTCTCCACGCCGCACACTTCGCCGAACCGGCAGAAGTCCTTGTCCTCGCAGAAGTACGGATCGCAGGTGCCGATTTCGCAGCTCGCGCGCTGGCCCTCCGTCGTCGCGGTGCAGCCGCACGGGCCGTTCCCGCAGCGGCAGGAGCTCCCCGCGCAATCGCCGCCGCTTCGGCAGCCGTCCACGCAGATGCTCTTGCTGGTGTCGCAGACCTGGCCCAGCGGGCAGTGCAGATCCGTCGTGCAGCGGCCCTTCGACAGGCAGGTGCCGGAGCTCGTGTCGCAGAAGAGCGTGGGGTCGAGGCAGTCCGCGTTCTTCTCGCAGCCCGCTCGGTCCTGGCAGAAGCCGATGGTGTTGCAGAACTCGGTGGCCGCGCAGGCCTGATTGGTGCGGCAGAAGCAGACGCCGGTCTGCGTCTCGCAACGGAACGCGGAGGCGGGGTTACCGCAGTCGGAGTCCACCGCGCAGCCGTTCGCCTTGAGCTTGTCGTTCCTGCAGCCAGCGAAGCCCACCGCGAACAGCACGGCAGCGGCCGAGGCGGCGACGAGAGCGGCGCGCGAAGCACTCGTCACGGGGTGAATCCTTCCGACACCGAGAGGGTGTAGCTGGACCAGCTCACCGTGGAGAGCGTGTCGTAGGTCCACTGGTTGTACGCGAACTTCGGCGACCGGCTGCCCCAGATGGCGGCGAAGAGGAACTGTCCCGCCTCCTGCGTCTGAAGCTGCGTGACGGCCGGAGGCGGCAACACCACCTGCGTCTCGGTACCCGGCAACACCACCTGCCACACGTCGGTCAGGCTGCCGTCCGGGTTCTGCCGGAAGATGTGCACCTGGTAGATGTCCGGGTTCGCGCCCGGGTCACGCGTCCAGGAGATGGTGCCGGTGAAGCCCAGGTCGGTGGTCGGCGCGGTGAACACGGGCGTCGTGAGCATGGGCCCGATGGTGAGCCCCTGGCGCAGATCTCCCGGCTGGCGGCGGAAGAAGTAGCTGACCGGAAGGCCCTGGATGCCGGCCGCTTCGTTCAGGAACACGAACGAATCTCCGTTGAGCTGCGGGAAGCCGGGGAAGCTGATCGTGTTGCCCGGCGTGGAGATGGAAGACGTACCCGTCCCCGTGCCGCCCGGTCCTGACGCGGTGTTGTACGGGTTCGGGATGAAGCCCTCCGAGCCGAGATCCAGATAGCCGTAGAGCGAATTCGTCGCCGGGAAGCCGTCGATGGTGATGGGCTGATCAATCGTGACCGGCACCGTCATGTCGAGGTGCATGTCGAGCACGATGTCGTTCTGCGTCGCGGGCAGATCCGGCGACGCCTGAATGCCGCGCTTGATGCCCATCACGTACGGCGTGAACGCGCCGGTCTGTTTGTTCTTCACGCCGAGGTACGCGTAGACGGCGTGCAGGCCACCGGGGCAGAGCACGAGGTAGTCGCCGTTGTCCTGCGTGATGATCCACTTCTCGTTGGTGCGCGGCCGGACCTGCGCGAACGGAGGCCCGCCGAACCACGGGTTCGAATCGGTGAGGCTGGTCTGCGCCACGAACACGCGCGCCTCCATGACCTCGTTGGAGGTGAGCGGCCGCGGCGGCTTGAAGCCCGTCACGCGCCCGGAGATGACCGAGGCCGGAGTGCCCGGCGGCGGGTTCGACGGCGAAGGATCACCGCCGCCCGTCTGCGCGATGTAGACGGTGACGTTCTCCGTGTTCACCGCGGTGACGGTGTTCACCTGGTAGTTCGTCTTGAACACCGTGACGGTCTGCGCCTTCACGAGGCCCGGGTCCGAGAAGGTGATCTGCCCGCGGTTGTCCGTCAGTCCCTGGAACGGCGTCGTGACGTCCGTGCCCAGCATCACCGTCGCTTGCGGCACCGGCGCGCCTTCGAGCCCCGGCGTGATGTCGAGCACCGTCACGTTCACCGTGCCGATGAGAGGACCGCCCGAGAGCCCGCCGGAGACGCTGCGCGGATCGAAGTAGCTGAAGCCACCGGGGAGCGTGTCCGTCTCGGTGAGCTTGTCGACCTTCACATCGACGGTGCCGGGTTCGGCGGCCTTCGGCGTGCGGCAGGTGAGCGTGTGCGAATCGACGATCTTCACGTCCTTCGCTTTGTTCGCGCCGAAGCTGACCGTGGTCCCGACTTCGAAGCCGCTGCCGAGCACGGTGATCAGCGTGTTGCCGGCGATGGCGCCGCGATCCGGCTGCGCCCTGCCGATGCTGAGCGCCTCCACGAACGTGAACGCATCCGGAAGCACCGCCTCGTTCTCGAAGTCCGTCGCTGACCGGGCGCGCAACGCCGTGGGCCCGCCGCCACTTCCCGCCGGAGTGAGCGCATTGGCCGATGCATCGGTCGCCCCGCCCACCTGGCCCTTCAAAGCGCCGAAGAACACCTCGAGGTCCGTGGGGAAATCCTTGCCCGAGACGACCGTCGCGGTGCCACCCGCCGCCGGCCCCTTGTTGGGCGCGACGGAGGCGAGCTCGATCCGGTACGTGTACGCGCCAATCAGCGTCTTCGTGGTGGTGCCATCCGAGACGACGACGTCCGCCACTGCCGCGCCCGAGCCGCGCGCGGGAACCGTGACGTCGACCGAATTGGCGGTGAGGTTGCTGAGCGTCGCCGGCTGCCCGCCAACCGTGACGGTGGTCGACGCGAGCGAAGTAAAGCCCTGCCCGGTCAGCGTCACCACGTTGCCGCCGGCGGAGGGCCCCAGGCGCGGAGAGAGCGCGAACGCGTCGAACGCTCCGGCAGGGTCTGCGTAGGTGAAGCCCTTCTTCACCGTCCAGCTCTCGCGCGGAGTGACGAGCGCGATGTCCACCGCGCCCACAGCCGTTCCGGCCGGAGTCACCGCGGTGATTTGCGTGGGGCTGTCCACCGTGAAGCTCGCCGCGTCCACGCCGCCGAACTTGATCGAGCTGAGGCCTTCGAAGCCGGTGCCGGTGACCACGACGGACGTTCCACCCGCGAGCGGTCCAACCGGCGGCGCGACCGAGCTCACTCGGAGGTCAGCCACGTACTGGAACACCCGCCGCTGAAAGCCGACGCCGTTCTTGTTGTAGACGGTGATGTCGACCAGGTCCGCCACGGCCCCTCGCGGGGAGATCGCGTGGATCTCCTTGTCGCTCACGAACGTGACGGTGGGGCTGCTGAACTGACCGAACAGCACCTGCACGTCGTTGGTGAAGCCCTGCCCGGTGATCTTCACGTCGGTGCCGCCGGCCAGAGGCCCTTCCTTCGGCGTGACGGACGAGAGGAAGAGCTCGTCGTAGTACGTGTAGCAGTTGCCGCAGCTGAAGGTTCCGCGCGGGTTGGTCAGGGTGACGTTGACCGTCTTCGCCTGACCGGGCGGCACCCGGACGTCGATGGTCTGGTCGTCGATGATCTGGAAGTCGATCGCCGGGTTGCTGCCGAACTTGATCGTCGTGACCTTCTTCGCCTCGGTCGCCCGCTCCGCCACGCCGAGCACGAAGCCGCTGCCCTGGATCAACACCTGCGTGCCGCCGGAGGAACCGCCGCGCGGAGGCAGGACCTTGGTGATCTTCAGATCCGGAAGACCGCCGTCCACGCCCGCATCCGCAGGCCCGGCATCCGGCGTCTCGCCCGCGTCTTCGACGACGACGCCTGAATCTTCGTCATTCCCCGCGTCAGGCTTCGGAGTTTGCTTGCCGCAGCCGCCGCACGCGGTCAGCGCGACGAGCGCGGACGTCGCGATGAGCAGCTCGATGAGACCCAGCCGGTTCGAGGCCGTCTTCATGGGTACTCCACTTTCAACGTGTACGTGTTCTGCACGCGCGAATCGGAAGCGTTCACGCGCGCGACGAGGTTCTTGCCTGAGACCGCGGCTGCCGCCGCCGTGACGACGGGCGTGGACGGATCATCCGAGCAGCCGATCAGCGAGGTGCCCGCATCCGGCGCCGAGGCGTCGTAGAGGCAGAGCTGCAGCAGCCCTGCGCCCGAGCTGTAGTTCAAAAGCGACACCGTCGCGCCCTTGCCGGACGGGACCGTGAACTTGAAGTGGTCCTGATCATTCGGGCAGATGGCGCCGTCGATGGTGGCGGCGGAGTTGAGCGGCGTGGCGACGGACGGGCTGTCGTTCGGCTCGTACTGATCGTCGTCGCACGGCGTGCCGTGGCTCAGCAGGAAGTTCACGTCATACTTCTGAAACGCGTCCGTGGAGCTCACCTGCACGAGATAGGTGGCCTGCGTGGATGCGACGAACGAGACGAGGAAGTGGCCGGAGGCGAGCACCCGTCCATTCGCGTCCATGATCAGCGTGGTGAAGGTGTTCTCCGCGAAGGGATCCGCGTCCACGTTCACGCCGAGCTGATCTCCCCGCTGCAGCGACAGCGCGAAGTAGTCCACGTCGTTCGCGCAGAGCGTGAGGTCGATGTACTTCTTGTTCCCCTGCGCGGCGAAGGCCGTCTGCGGCGTGTTGTTGCTCTCGTAGATGTCCGGCTGGCAAGCGCGGGAGACGCACTTGCCGGTGCCCACGTCGCAGCGCTGCGTCGTCGGGCAGTTGTCGTCAGACACGCACGGCGGCGGCTTCTCCAGGCACGCGCCGGTGGGCACGTAGCAGACCAGAGGAATCTTGCAGTCCTGGTTCGTGTAGCACCGGGCGCCGGACGAGCACCGCCCCGCCTTGTCGCAGACCAGCCCCGGGCCGCAGTCCGCGTCCGCCGCGCACTGCACGCACATCTCGTTGCTGCACTTCTCGCCCGCGGCGCAGACCTCGTTCTGCGTGTCCACGGTGCAGCGAGGGACGCAGGCGTGAAGCCCGGTGTTGCAGATCTCCGCCGCGCTGCAGTCCGCCGCCTCCGCGCAGCCCAGGTCCTCTTCGCAGACGTCGTTGACCGCGTTGCAGCGGAAGCCGTCCGGGCACTCGGAGTTCTGCGCGCCGGGGCAGAGGTTCACCTCGGAGCGGTCTCTGCAGAGGCCCTGCATGCACCACTGACCGGCCTGGCATTGATCATTCGTCGCGCAGTCACCGCCCCAACCCGGACGGAACTCGCACTTGTGGCTGTCCACGCCGCACGTCTCGCGGAGCAGACACTGGCCGGGCGATTCACAGTCCACGCAGCGGTTGTCGTCGCTGCAGACCTGTCCGCCGGAGCAATCCGTCCGCCCCTGGCACTGCGGCTGCTCCACGGTCCCGCCGTCGTCCTTCGGGATGTCGGTCTTGGGGCACGCGGAGAAGACGAGCGCGGCGAAGCCCAGAGTGACGATCGCTGCGGTGCTGGCGCCGGTGAGTCGCATCGAGTGATTCCTCAGGGCAGCGCCGTGATGTTGCCGGAGGGCCACTCGACGTCGGCCACGTCCCAGCGATCGCCCTGTGCCGCCATGGCCCGCTTGAACTCGCCCTTCAGCACGCCGAACTCGTAGACGCGCACCGTGGCGTTCGAGAGTGGCATTGCTGAGAGATGGCTGTTCGCGAAGACGACGTGCAGCCGATAGGTGGTGTCGATCGGGTTCACGTAGCCCATGACCTCGGGGCCGTAGCCGGTGAGCGCGTCGCGCAGGTACTCGGGGTCATCGGACGTATCCGCCGCGACGCCCCAGTCGGGCGCGGTGTTGCCGTAGTAGCAGTCGTCCACGCTGTAGAGCTCCGCCGAGTTCACCCTCGTGACGTGGAGATCCAGATCCGTGTCCGAGTTGTCCCAGAACATCTCGATGAGGAGCTTCTGAGCGGGTGAGGCGACGATCGTCGCTCGGGCGGGGGTGAGGTTCTTCGCGCCGGCGGCGTCAGTGACTTCGAGCTGAACTTCGTACTGGCCCGGCACCGCCGGATCCAACGTCATCGAAGAGGTCGACTGATCCGGCGTGGACAGCGTCGTGTTCGCGCCGAGCGGCTTCTGTCTCAGCGTCCAGTGGTAGGTGAGCGGCAAGTCGTTGTCCGGATCGGTAGAGCCGGTCCCGTCGAGCTGCACCTGCATGCCCGGCGCGCCGTTGCCCAGCGGAGCAATCCTCGGAATCGGCGCTCGGTTCACCAGGCCATTCAGGGAGATGGTCACCTCGCGGTTGTCCGGATCCGTCCCTCGGATGCGGATGCCGCCGGTCGCCGTATCGGGCGCGCCTTCGGGGACGGTGTACTTGAGCGTGAGCTGAATCTGTCCAGGCAGGCCGTTCGCTCCCACCGCCTTCACGGTCGCCGGCGTCTTGCTGCTGCCCACGAAGCTGAACGCGGGCGAGGTGCCGTCAGTGAACGCGAGGTCCTCGACGATGAGGTCCGCGGTGCCCTTGCTCCGGATGGTGAAGGTCTTGACCGCTGCCGTGCCCTCGGCGACGCGGCCGAAGTCGATGGCGACCGGATCCACTTCCATGATCGCCCGCGTGCTGCCCTTGCCCACGAGCTTCACGGTGACCACCGGGTTGTCGCCGTCGTCGGTGGTGAGCTGCAGCGTGGCCGAGTAGTCCTGCTCTTTCGGCGGCGTGAAAGACACGTTGATGTTCGCCGTGTCGCTGGATGCGACCTCGGAGGGCGCGGAGACGATGGTGAACGGCGTGCCGTCCTCGAGGATCGCCACGTTCGACACCGTGAGCAGCCCTCGTCCGACGTTCTGCACCGGGATGTCCAGCGCAACTTTGTTCAAGACGGGGACGGCGCCGAAGTCCTGCGTGTCCACCGGCGGGACGAGCTGCGGGCGGACCTGGCCCACTCGATCGCCACCGCAGGCCGCGGCGAAGACGACCAGCACCGACGCGAGCGCGAGCCGCCTCATGGCTTGCCCTCTTCGTAGTACTGAATCTCGAGGTGCGCGTTCACGCCGGGCACCGAGTCACCCGAGAAGAAGATGACCTGCGTCGAAGGCTCGTAGCTCCAGCCATCCGCGCCACCCTGAGGCGGCGTGCAGACGAGGTTGTAGGATTCGGCCGGCTGATCCTTGCACGCGCTGCTGTCGACGACCTGGCAGCCGGCGGTCACATCCGACGGAACGTTGCAGGGATAGAGGACGCGCACCTCGATGGTGCTGATGTTCGGCGCCTGGCCCAGCGCGAACTTCCGCTTGAGCCCGACGGCGGACGTCGCGAGCTTCCGAAGCGTCGTCGCGAACTCGGCGTCGCAGATGCTGCCCACTTCGCCGCCGGTCAGCTTGCTGAGCTCCACGTAGCGCGTGCCCGGCGTCGCCTGGCAGCTGTTCGAAGGCACATCGCCGATGATCGCCGCGGTGGTCACGGTGCCGTCGTTCCCGATGCCGTTCGCCGTCTCGAACTTCCGCCAGTAGTAGCGAAGGTCGCCGCCCGCCGAGGTGGACTTGTCCTCTTCGTCGCTCACGAAGACGATGTAGAGGTACGCGTCGGGGCGGATGAAGTCGACCGGGTTCTGCGCGTAGCAGCCGTCCACGCACGCGGGCACGTTCGCCGACTTGCCGCAGTTGCCCTTGCAGGTGTCGATAGCGTCCAGCTTCGGCTGGTTCGCCGCGCCCTGACGGTCCAACGCGATCGCGGCAGCCTCGAGCCCCGCTTCGTACGCGCTGCCGGACGTTCCGACCTTGATGTTGTTCGCGAAGGTCTGCACGACGTTCGGAGTGGTCGGCTTGATGATCGCCGGCGTGCCGTGAAACGAGCCGGGGTTGTTGAAGATGTCCGTCGTGGTGATGGCGATGCGGTAGTCCACCGACTGCTTGGTGAACACGTCGATGAAGCTCGTGAAGTTTCGAGCGAGGTTCGTCTGGCGAGCAGCCATCGAGCCGGAGTTGTCCACCACCCAGAGCACGTCGATCTTCGACGCGGACTGCTGAGAGTAGGTGTCCACGCGGACGTCCGGAGGGAGCGTCTTCGCGAGCTTGTCATTCGGGCAGCCAGCCGTGATGGCGGCCACCGCCACCAACGAGGCAATCGTGAGCGTGCGGTGCATGGGCGTAGGGGACCGGAAGGTAGCGGATCTGCAAGGCAAGTGCCCCGCTTCATCGCCTCGAACAGATTAAGGAAAACGATTGGGCGCCCTCGTGGGCATGACACGGCAGTCGTGTGACCCGCAAGGGTTCGTCTGAGGATCCTCCAGAAAGGTGCGTTCTCGTCTGGTTGCCTGTCGGGGGACGATTGGCTGACCAGACGAGAATGCACGCGCAGGGACAGCTCTCCCGCTACCTGTCGCGACTGTGCTCCAGGCTTCAAACGCAACGCGCCTCCGCGATCATTAGTCCGCGGAGGCGCGAGCGAAGCGTGAAGGCTGAACGGTGGGCTAGCGGTACGCGCTGACCATCTGGTTGAAGCGGCTGACCTGGCCCTGGGTGAACTGGTCCATGCAGTTGTCGTCCGTGTAGTCCATGAAGTTCTCGATCGGATCCACGCCGGTGCCGTTGCACGTGTCGCGGTTCGCCGGGCAGCCGAACGCGGCGCTCTTTTCAGCCGGCGTGTCGGAGACGCTGTCGCCCGTCTTGCTGCAGCCGCCCTGGAAGGTGTGGAACAGACCAACCCAGTGGCCGACTTCGTGGGTGCCCGTGTCGCCCTCGTTGTACGGCGCCGCGGAGCCGCCGGGCACGGACGAGAACAGGATGACCACGCCGTCCATCAGCGGCGACTTCGTGTAGTCGAACGGGAACGTGGCCCAGCCGAGGAGCCCGCCGCCCGGGTTCGCGAGGTAGAGGTTCAGCGTGTTGCTGCCGCCCTTGTGAAGCGCGGTCTTCGCGTCCTTCTCCGCCTGCGTGCCCGGGCCCATCGTGTACCAGGTCGCGTTGGTGGTGCGGTCCGTGCCGGCGAGCGTGAACTGCACGCCCGTGCCCGCGTACGCCGCGTTCAGCACGCTGATCTGCGAGGCGATCTGCGAATCCGGAACGTCGCCGTTCGCGATGCCGGTGCCGCTGCGGATCACGTGCACGTAGACGGGGAAGTTCTTGCCGGAGGTGCCGCCGGTGCTGCCGCCACCCGAACGCGCGCTCGCCTCGGCGGTGGCGGAGTCGATCTCCGTGGAAGTCGGGATGCGCGTCGCGCAGCCGCGGCCCTTGCCGTACGCGTTGCCGTTGCCCTGAAGGTCCTGCGCGGCGTCGTCGACGATCTCGTCAGCGGGCGTATAGGTCTCGGACTCGGCGCAGCCGTAAGCGGCGGTGACGATCGCGATCATCGCGATGGAGCGGAAGAGGGAAAAACGCACGAGGGTGTTCCTCCAGAGTGGCCCGGCTGAATCCGAGCGAGCGCGGAGGAGTAGCAAATCTCCGACATGTCGGGCAGTGCGCGTGAACGCTCCACATCTGGTGCATCCGGGCGCACCCCGGACGAATCGCAAACCGGTTGGACAAACACCGTGTCCTACCCAAGTGAAGAAGCGCGATTGCGAAGAGGTCGATGACAGCCGACGCGGGGCGTGGTTTTCATCCGAGCCATGGGCGGTATCCGGCTCGTCGTCACGGACATGGACAACACGCTGTACTCCTGGGTCGACTACATCGTGCCGGCGGTGGAGGCGATGGTCGCTTCGATCTGCCAGACCACCGGCTATCCGAAGATCAAAGTCGTCCAGTCGCTCAAGAAGGTCTACGAGAAGTACGAGTCGAACGAGTATCCGTTCGCGCTTCAGGAGAGCTCGCTGTTCACCGAGTTCAACGACTTCGCGTCGTTCGACAAGCTGATCATCGAGCCCGCTCGAGCGGCGTTCTCCCATGCGCGCAGGAAGTATCTGAAGCCGTTTCCCGGCGTGACCGAGACGCTCGTGGCTCTGAAGGGACGCGGGCTGAAGGTGGCGGCGCTGACGGATGCGCCTCGCAATCCGGCGGAGCAGCGCGCTCGGATGATGGGGTTCGACAAGCTGGTGGACGCGCTCTACACGCTGCCCGGCTTCACGTTTCCGGAGAACGCGGGACAGAAGCTGATCGCCTCCGACATCCTCAAGCGCGAGGAGCGCGGCGAGTACCGGGCGGCCTGCCCCGTCGTGGAGTTTCCGCGCGATTACGAGAAGCCGAACCCCGACGGACTGCTGCGGATCTGCAAGGAGATGGGCGTGGATCCGAAGGACACGCTCGTCGTGGGCGACAGCCTTCGCAAAGACGTCGCGGTGGCGAAGAAGGTGGGCGCGCTGGATTGCTGGGCGGAGTACGGGACGTACTATTCGGTCGAGTACCGCGAACGCCTCGACATCATCTCCGCCGCGGCGATCACCAAGCGGCACGCAGCGTCCGTGCTCGAAGGAGACGCGGCGCACAACTCAGATGCGGCCACGCACCGGCTCTCGAACTTCCAGCAGCTGCTCGCGATCGTGAGCTGATCCGTCACGCAGGCCAGTGCGGAAGGAGCTGCATCCGTTCGGAGCTCGACGGCCGGATTTAGGGCGCGGTGTTCGTGACGACGCTCGCGCCGGTTCCGGTCTGGATCTGGTCCGCGTTCTTCTGACCGTCGGGCAGCTGCGCGTTGAGGGCGGTCTTCGCGGCGCTCTCGTCGTTCTTCTGCGCCTGCGCCATCACGTTGACCTGCTTCGAGGTATCGCCGCAGGCGGGCGCGTAGATCACGGTCTGCACTTCCGGATCGCCGTAGCCCACGATGCGCGCAGGGACGGAGTCGTTGTTCCAGCCGGTGCCGGTGTTCTTGGTGACCTTGAAGTGGAGGTGCGAGCCGCAGGCCCAGCCGGTCTTGCCGGAGTAGCCGATGACGTCGCCCGCCTTCACTTTGTCGCCTTCCTTCACGACGACCTTCTGGAAGTGCAGGTACTGGGTCTCGTAGCCGCCCGCGTGCGCGAGGATCACGTAGTTCGCGTACGCCGCGTACTCTTCACCGCAGCCACCCTGCGTCGTGTCACCCCGAGCGAGCCGGACGACGCCATCCGCCGCGGCCGTGATCGGGATGCCTTCGGGCATCTTGAAGTCCCACGCCCAGACATCGGTGTTCTTGTGGCTACCGGTGTCGTGCGCCTGAGAGACGGGGAAGTTCAATCCGCAACCAAACGGCACCGAGAATTCCGGCGCGTTGCCAGCGGGAGTTCCAGCGAGGAGGGCGAGGGACAGAAGGGAGATCGTGGTCAAGCGGGGCTCTAAACCGTGTGTACCAGCGGACCTATTCCGACTCGTTTCCGCTCACGGATCAACGGGCACTATGTACGCAAGTACAGCGGGCAGCCGATCGGGGGTGCGAGCTACTCGTTCACCGATGTGGCACCGATGTGGGCGCCGACGCCGACGGGGCGGACAGCTCCCGGGCGACGCGCTCGAACGTGGGCCAGACGTAGGAGGTCCAGCGGTCGTACCCGTGCTCCGAGGGATGGAACCCGTCGGCGCAGAAGTATTCGGGGTGGCCGGGGAGGTCCGCTCGGGATTGGGAGAAGAGGTCCACGTACTCGAAGCGGTGCTTCGCGGCAGAGGCTTTCAGCGCTTCGTTGAACGCGAGCAGCCGCGGTCCGTACATGTGCACCGGGACCAGGCCCGCGACGGGCGCGTGCGAGAGGTCGGGTACGTTGATCACGATGCCGCGGGTGCCGGTCGATGCGAGCGCGGCGATCGTTCGCTCCGTGTTCTGCGCGTATTGAGCCTCAGAGGTCCCGCGCCACAGATCGTTCCCGCCAACGGCGAGGGTGACCAGCGTCGGTTTTGCTCGGACCGCCTTGTCGAGCTGATCGGCCACGAGCGTGGACGCCGTGGCGCCGTTGCGACACAGGTTCAACAAGCCGACAGAGAGCCCGTTGGACCGCGCGCGCTGAAAAAGGCGTTCGACGTATCCGCCTTTTCCGTCACACGCACCCACCCCAACGCCCGTGGAATCCCCGAGAGCGACGTAGCGGATCAGAAAACCAGTCATCCGCGACTGAACAATTACAGCCTGAGGAACACTCCCTATTCTGCCGAGCCGCACTGGCGGTACGTGTGGATTGCGTCAGTTCAACTCCGCGCGTCGCTCACTTCCGAAACTCTCGGAGCGGTGAGGGTTCTGCCCTCTTGTCTGCGTGGATAGGTTGCCGCCCGCAGTGAAGCCTTTCCCCGGGGGCATCATCCGTATGGACACCACCACCAGCTCCGCGATCCGCGTTGCGATCATTGAAGACCACCCGTTCATGCGGGAGGCGCTCGTGCAGCTGCTGGATTCGTCCGGCACCCGAGTCGTGTCGCAGCACGACGACGCGAGCAACTTCCTCGGCTCACTGGAGAGCGCACCCGCGGACGTCGCGATCGTGGACCTCACGCTGCGAGGCGGTGACGGACTGTCGGTCGTCTCGGCGCTCCAGCAGTTCCACCCCGAGGTGAGAAGCCTCGTCTACACCGCGAGCGTGGACCCCGGCATCGCTGAGCAATGCTTCCGAGCCGGCGCGCGCGGCTTCCTCCACAAGTCTTCCGTCGCGGGCAACACCATCATTCAGGCGGTGCAGGCGGTGGCGCAGGGCCAGAACGTGTTCCCCACCGACTTCGTGGCCTCCATGTTCGAGTCCTCGGCGCAGAGGCCGCAGGCGGCGAACAAGCTGCGAGACCTCTCCGCGCGAGAGCGGGAGATCCTCGCCCACATCGGCGAGGGCGCGGATAATCTGAAGATCGCGTCCATGCTCGGGATCAGCGAACGCACCGTGAAGGCGCACGTGTCGAACCTGTACCGAAAGCTCGCGCAGGAGAACCGCACGCAGATGGCGCTCCTGGCCAGACAGCTCGGCGTCAGGCCGGTGGTGCAGCCTCCGCAGCAACAGGTGCAGCCGTAACCGAAGTCGCGTTGAGCGAGTTGCATCGAGCGGTCACCGGACGCCAGGTTCGGAAACCCGACGCACATCCGACGCACGCGGTTTCACTCCCAATCTGGGAGTAGCGCTCCCGCAAATGCGAAGCGCTCGCGACGCTTTTCACGGCGTCGGAGCGCTCCTGAACTTCATCACTTTTCAGTACGCGGGCTGCGGATGCTTCGTCGCGAAGATCGCGGTCGCTGACTTCTTCGCGTAGTTCGCGGCGAGCGCGGTACCGAACGTTATTGCGAACTTCCTGATCAGCTCCGCCGGCAGTGGCCTGTCGGGTGCCTTGGAGGCGACCCGCTTCGGGTGATCCCACGCCCGGATGAAGCCTCTCACCCGTTCGCGGCGCATCACGGCCTTCTCGTTGCGGGACCGGAGGATGCTCGCGGTGATCGCGGCTCCGGCGAGGAGCACCACCGCGCCACCGGCAATGAAGAGCGCCGTCTTGTGTCGCAGCAGCTGACCTCGCACATCCATCGCTTCGACGCGGCGCCTGTCCAGCTCCTGCAGCGTCGCGATGAGCTCCGTCCGGTAGCGATCCGCCGCGAGCTCCACCTGATGGCCCTTGTGCGGAATCTCCATCTTGTCGCTCTTGTGGTCGCTCATGCGAATTGCTCCCGCGTGACGGCGATGTCCGTTTTGAGCCGATCGATCGTTCGGTTCATCGGCTTCTTCGGCAGCTTCTTCATCGCCATGTAGCCGAGCCCCCCAGCCGCCGCGAGCTGCAGCACGCCCACGATCAGAACGCCCCACCCCGGCGCGCCCGGCAACGCGATGCCCAGCGCCACGAACAGCGAAGACAGCCCGCACAGCGCAAGCACCGCGGCCGCGCCGATGAAGATGCCGGTCTTCTTCGCGAGCTGAAGCTCTTCCTTGATCTCCAGCTTGGCGTTCAGCACTTCCGCCTTCACCAGCAGCCGCGCCTCATCGACGGCGTGCCGGACCAGGTCGGCCGTGGGCATCTGGCGCAATTGCTCATCGTCCCGCTCAATCAAAGCCGCCCTCCTTGGGGAGAAACCTCCTCGCAAGGTGGTGCGCGGATCTGACGCTGTCACCCGCTACCCCGCGTCGGGAGAGCAGCCAGCCAGTCAGGCGCCCTGACGTCTTGCCGCAGCCCTCGCCAGTGCCGGCGCATATTGATGCGACCGCGCGGCCGCGAGCTTCGTCGCCGCGCTCTCGAGCTGCTCGACGTACAGCACGCCCTTCCGCAGCCGTGGCGGAAGGCAGGCCATCCCCAGATGCGCGCCCAGCAATCCACCAAGGAGCGCAGCGGCGGCATCGATCTCACCGCCCGCTCGGAGCAGCAGCCTCATCGCGAGCCGGAAGTCGTGCGGGACTTTCAGCGCCGCGTACAGGGCGGTCAGCAGCACCGGCGAGACGTGCGCGGGCAGACCGTCGGTGTCGTTGAGCTCGGCGGAGGGGACCGCGACGCGGCGGAGCAGCTCCAGCGCTCGATCTTCTTCCCAGGAGAGGACCCGCGGGAGGTGACGGAGCTCTTCGGCGAAGGCTTCATCGTGCACCGCGGCGGCCCGGGCGAGTTCCTCACAGAAATCGTGCGGCGTGAGTCTGTCAGCCGAAAAGCCCAGCGACACCGCTCTCGCGTAAGCAGCTGCGGCGGCCGCACAGCGGGGCTCTTTGTGCGTGACCACCGCGAGCACTCCCGCTTCGTGCGCCAGCTTCGAGGGATCGTCGTGGTGCCAGAGGCCGGCGATCAGCGCTCGGGAGAGGCAGGAGGCATCGGTCGTCCCGATCGGCGCTCCGGCGGACATCCATGGG
>JBJMQN010000272.1:0-3103 GCA_045802665.1 Myxococcaceae bacterium
CAGCCGGCGATCCGGGCGGCGGCCGCGGCGGTCCTTCGTGCGCGAAAGGAGCTTCGGGACGATGATCTTGAGCTGGGCCAGTTCGCCGGTGACGGACATTTGCCTACATTGTCGTCAGCGGAAAAATGAAAGTTGCGAAACGCCGAGGCCGCGTGGAACCCGCTGGAACTCCTCAGCTTATTTCCTGAAGGCGAGGTTCTGGCTCAACTTGATCGGAATGCTGACGCTGCCGGACTGCACCGCGCCATTCCACGCGATGTTCGCGTTGCCCTGCCGGATCGCATTCGCGGCGGAGAGCGCCGAGGCGAAGTTCACGGTGACCGGCAGGGTGATCTGCTTCGCCGCCTTGCCATCCAGCCCGCCCAGATTTCCCGTCGCGAGGCTCCCCACGTTCGCGCCCGCGATCAGCAGCCCGCCCGAGACCTGATTGATGGGCAGCACGTACGTGTTCCGGTTGGTGACGGTGACCGGAAACTCGAGCTGCGCGCTGGTGAAGGAGAGGTTCGCGATCCGCGGCTGACCGAACGCGACGGCCGGGACCTTGGGCACCTCGAACTGCCCCTCCTTCGAGATGGGCAGCCGGATGATCCCGATGGGCGTCTTGATGCCGATGTGGCCTTCGGCCTTGTAGTTGGCGAAGTCCTTGGTGAGGAACGTCTCGACCACCGGCGCGATGTCCTGGGACTTCACGTTGGCCGGGAAGGTCAGCTGCGTGGAGCCGTTCGGTTTGATCTGCAGGCCGTTGGGCGGAGTGCCGGCGACGACCTGTTTGCCCTCGACCTCAAAGTTGTAGCTGAGCTCGGCGAGGTTGAGTCCGAAGGCGTTCGGGTTTCGCAGCTCATAGATGAGGTTCACCGTCGCCGAGCCGAGGTTCGCGTCCTGAAGCTGCGCTGACTTGAAGACGAGCTCGGGCTGCCGGAACGCGCTCTTGAAGAGTTTGGAGAGCGCCGCGCAGCCGGACAGCGAAAGAAACAGCGGGATGAGCCACACCAGTCGTCGCATCGTTCACCCTCTTCCAGGCAGCGTCGTAACTCTGACGGTTCCGCTCGGGTGAAAATTCTCACCACGGCGGGCGGTGAGCATCTTCCAGATCCTCACCTTCGAGAACTAAAGAGGGAAGTCACATGACGCCCGAACGCGTGCTTTCGCTGCCCGAAGTCCCCCAGAAGGTCGCTGACGACTTCGGCATTCCTCAGTTCGGGACGTACCGGGGCGGGCTGAGTTCGGCGGCGCTGTCGGACCTTCGCGGCGAGCATCAGCTGTCGCTCCCGTTGCGCGCGTTGAAGCACAAGAAGTGGCAGTACCAGCTCTTCTGCACCAACGAGGTGATCGCGCTCTACGCGGTGGCGGACCTCGCGTACACGTCCAATGCGTTCGCGGTGGTGGTGGATCTCGGGCAGAAGAAGGCGCTCTGCGATGTGAGCTTTCTGGGGCCGCCGCGCTCGCCGCTCGCCGCGGTGAATGATCAGCCGGGCGAAGGGCTACAGGCGAAGTTCCGCACCCTCGGCGCGAAGTTCACCGCCTCCCGGCCGAAGGGCGCCGAACGCTACCGGTTCACCGTCGATGTTCCCTCGCTGCCGATGATCCGTCAGGGCGTGGAGCTGAACGCGGAGCTGCTCGCGGCGGGCGGTGCGCCGGCGCTGACCGTCATCGCTCCCGTGCAGGGCGGCGTCGTCAACGTCACCCAGAAGTGGGCGGGGTTGCTCTCGTTCGGCGAGGTGCAGGCGGGCGGGAAGAGCTTCACGCTGGATGGCGGCGTGGGCGGGATGGACTACACGCAGGGTTATCTGGCTCGGCGGACGAAGTGGCGCTGGGCGATGGGCGCGGGCCGGCTGGAGAACGGCGAGCCGGTGGGCTTCAATCTCGTGGAGGGATTCAACGAGGCCTCCAACGTGAACGAGAACGCGGTGTGGGTCGGGGACCGGATGGAGCCCGTGGGGCGCGCCCGGTTCGTGTGGAACGACGCGGATCTGCTGGATCGCTGGACCCTGGAGACCGAGGACGGCGCGGTGCGGCTCTCCTTCAAGCCGATCCACATCCACCGCGAGGAGCGGGATCTCAAGGTGGTCAAGAGCTACTTCGCTCAGCCAGTGGGCCTTTTCGATGGCACAATCACCCTCAACGGCCGGACCTACGCCGTCAAAGACGTAGGCGGCGTCACTGAAGATCAGGACATCACCTGGTGAGCGAGCTACCTGCAGTCACAGAGTTGCTGAGAGCGGACGTGGCGCGCTTCCCGAGGGCGCGGCTGTCCGTCGTCAAAGGTCCGGACAAGGGCGTCGAGGTGGTGTTGGAGGGGCAGACGGTCCTCGTGGGCAGTGAAGACGGCTGTCAGCTCAAGCTGACGGACACCTCGGTGTCGCGCCGCCACTTCGAGCTCACCGGCGGCCCGGGCGGCTACCGGCTGCGGGATCTGCGATCGACGAACGGCGTCTTCATCGACGGCGTGCAGGTCATCGAGGCGCGGCTCACGGACAAGGCCCGCATCACGCTGGGCCGCACCGAGCTCAAGTTCGAGCCCGAGCGTCAGCAGATTCAGTGGCCACTCTCTCCGTCGGATCGCTTCGGCGACGCGCTGGGGAAGAGCGCGGCGATGCGGAGGCTGTTCGCGCTGCTGGAGAAGGCGGCGCCGACGGACTCCTCCATCGTGCTGGAAGGCGAGGCAGGCTCCGGGCGCGAGGCGCTCGCCCGTGCGATTCACCAGAACTCCGGCCGCCGCGAAGGTCCGTTCGTGGTGATGGACTTCGGCGCGGTGAACGAGCAGCTCATCGAGTCTGATCTCTTCGGCCACGAGCTGAGCCAGTTCTCCGGAGCGCCCAACCGCGCGCGTCCTGGCGCGTTCGAAGAGGCCGAGGGTGGAACGCTCTTCCTGGACGAGATCCACGAGTTACCGCTCGCCCTTCAGCCGAAGCTGCTGCGGGCGCTGGAGTCGAAGGAGATCAAGCGCACCAACGGCGCGAGCCCGATCACCGTCAACGTGCGCGTCATCGCCGCGTCGCAGAAGGACCTCGAGGCGGAGGTGAAGGCGGGGAGATTCCGCGAGGACCTGTTCTTCAAGCTCTCGGTGTTCCGGATGAAGGTGCCGGCGCTGCGTGAGCGTCAG
>JBJMQN010000273.1:0-11837 GCA_045802665.1 Myxococcaceae bacterium
CGGCGGGCGGCATCTCGGAGCCATGTTGCTGTCCGCAAGCAGCCATCAAGGCCGCGCACCCCACCACCATCCACGCGCGAACTTTCACTTCACATCTCCTTCCAACAGCAGCGTTCCTTTGAAGCGGTCGCGGCCGAGCAGCGCGATGACGGCCTTCGCTCGCTCCACTTCGGTCTCGCCGAGCTTCACCACCAGCGCCGCCGCATCCGCTTCCTGCGCCACTGCCTGTCCCACCGCGTTCGTCTCCGGCGCATCCACCACGAAGATGTTTCGCGTCCGAGCGTTGTTGCGCACCGCCTCCATCAGCTCGGGCAGCGCATCCGCCGTGCGGCGTCTCGCGTCGATCACCCGCGCATTCGAGAACGCGCGCAGCGAAGCGATCTTCGTGAGCTCGCGGAACAGCGGCTCGATGTCACCGTCGACCGGCACGATGGCGAGGCTCTTCCATTCGTCGCTCCACAGCTTCACGAAGGCGGAGAGGAGCCGTGGGTCGACGTTGCGAGGCTCGGTTTCGATTCGGTGTGCCAGCTCCATCATGTGGTGGCTCCCAGCAGCACAGGCTGCGGCTGTGTCTCGCGGCTCTGCGCCGTGAAGATCTTCGCGGGCAGGATCAGCGCCAGCACGATGAGCGGCACCGTCGTCCAGCTCTCCGTCCCCATGTCGCCGAACGCCTGAGCGAGCCAGCCGAACACGCACGCGATCGCACACGCGCAGGCGACGCGCTCACGCCAATCGGCGGACCCCAGATGCGCCCGGACCGCGTAGTAGGTGCCCAGTGACAGCGGCAGCAGCAGCGTCAGAAATCCGAGCGGTCCGAACACGGCGAGCAGCCAGAGGACGCTGTTGTGCGGGATGTAGCGGTAGAGCGCGAAGATGCTCGCGATGTCGGGACCGACGACGCGTTCGATGTACGGACGCCCGAAGCCCATCCCCAGCGGGTGAGCTCGCAACGTCTCCGCGAGGTTGAAGTTTTCGATCTCGCGCGACTCCGTGGAGCTGTCCTGCTTCGCGTCCACCATCGAGTGCAGCGTGGCCACCGGCGCGAACACCCGGCTCCGAGCCCCCCAGCCGGCCGCGACGTAGAGCAGCAGCACCGGCGCGAGCACGAGGCCCGCTCTCAGCACCAGCCGCTTTGCTTTCAGCCTCGGCGAGGCGACGAGGACCGCGAACAGCCCGCCCATCAGCGCGATCCACGCGATGCGGCGGTCATTGAGCACGATGACGTAGAGCAGCGGCAGCGCGAGGAGCAGCGATCGGGTCGTCCGCCGTCCCGGATGCTCCAGCCACGCGGAGATGATCAGCGTGACGGCGATGACGAAGTGGAGCGTGTCCGCGTGTGTGGTGACGTACGGCGGCGACAGCCCGCGCAGCTTGCAGATCACGAAGTGGAACCAGACGCCGCAGGCTGCCTTCGCGAGCGCGCTGCCAACGACGAGCTTCCCCACCGCGCGCAGATCTCCGGGGCCCTCCAGCGTCATCGCCGCGAGCAGCCCCAGCAGCGGCAGATAGATGAGCTGCCGCACCTGCCAGTACGCCTTCTGAAACTCTCCGCCCTGCGCCATTCCCAGCGCGACGAACAGAACGATCGCCACGCCGAAGAACGCGAGCGCCCGACGAAGCTCCACCGGAACCGGATTTCGCACCGCGCCGCCGTCGCGCAAGACCCACAGTGCGAACACCAGCGCGCAGAGCAGGTCGAACGGAGAGAGGTTGAGCGGCGCGCCGACGCTCGTGGAGAGATTGGTGAGGAGCGCCGAACCGACCAACTCCAGCGGCGAGGTCCAGAGGCCATCCGCCGGCTTGTCCTGAGGGCTGTGACTGAAGAGCAGCAGGGCGAAGAGGCCCAGCGTCGCGACGCGCGTGGGCGTCCGCGAGAGCAGATACAGCCCGGCGATCGCGAGGAGCAGCCCCAGCGTCGGAAGAGGTGAGCCCGTGAGCACGAGCGCAGCCACGCTGACGGTGATCAGCAGCGCGACAGCTCCCGTGTCGATCACCCGGCTCATTTTCTGCTCTCGCGCACCACCGCGAGCGTGGGCACGCCCAGCCAGCGATCCACCTGCCACGGCTCTTCGATCCGCCCGCGCCGCAGCTCCCAGAACACCGCCGCGAAGAGCGACAGCAGGAATGCCGCGACGAGACCTCCGCCGATGATCTTCGTGGCTGAAGGCGACGTGGGCTCTCTCGGCGTAAGCGCCTGCTGGAGCACCGCGTAGCGTTCTGGCACCTGCGCCTCCGCCGCTGACACCGCGACGCGCGCATCCACCGCCGCTCGCATCGTCGACGAGAGCGCGGAGGACTGAAGCTCGAGCTGCGTCTTGAGCCAGGCGAGCTGCGGATCATCCGAGGTCAGCTCGCTGGGCCAGCTCTGCACGGGATCCTGAACGAGATCCGAATCCTTGCCGCCCTGACGAACGAAGTCCGCGACCATCGCCTGCTCGTCGCGCTTGAGCGCATCCAGCTCGGGGCTTCCCGCGGACAGCGCGGCGAGCTTCTCGCCGGTCTCCAGCAGGGCGGGATGGTTCGGGCCGAGGTTGGCCTGCTGCTCGGCGTATTGGGCTTTCAGCTCGGCGACGCGCTTTCGCTGGACGTCTTCTCGTTCGGCGATCGCCTTTCGCGCGGCGAGGATGTTCGTTCGCAGCGACGAGAGCGCGGGGTCCGGCAAATCCCTCCAACGCCCTTCAGCCTGCAGCCCGCGCACCGTGGCGGACTTCGCGCCCTTGCGCTTGCTCTGCACTGCCGCGCTCAACGCGGTCACGGTGTCATCCGCTTCCTTCTTCGTCTGCGCGACCTGGGCCTCCAGCGCCGCCGCTCGCTCTTTCAAAGCGGCGAGCTCCGCCTTCGAGCGCGAGTCGAGGAACGTCTTCCTGAGCGACTCGACGATGATCCGAGCGGACTCCGGATCCGGCCAGCTCACCGAGAGATCCACCACGTGATCCGCGGTGCTCACCTCGATGCGCTTCTCCAGCGAGTACGCGACAGCCTCTTCCAGCTCCGCGTCCGAGAGCGCATGCCCGGCGACTCTCCGCTGCAGCGCGTCCTTCCAGCGGAAGAACAGCGGCCGGGAGCGCTCCCACTTCTCGACGAGCCCCTCTCGATGCACGAGGTCTCGCAGCACCGCTTGAGACCGCACGACGTCCACCGAGGCCTCAGCGAGCTCGGATTTCTCGGCGCCACCGGACGGCCGAACCGTTCCCGGCGCGCCTTCCAGAGGCGAGGCGAGGATGCGCACGTGCGAGCGATACGTCTTCGGCATCGACCACGCGGCGATGAGTGACGCTGCGAGCGTCAGCGAAAACACCGAGACCGCCACCCACTTCCGGCGTCCCACCGCTCTCGGAACGAGGCGCGCCCAATCGCGGAGCGCGTCGGTGTCGATCAGCGGCTCTTCCACTGGCATCTGCCGCGCTGGCTGTTCCCGCCCCATCCACGCTCCGTCCCGTCACGAATCGACGAGGTACTGCACGCCCAGCCAATACACGGCGACGAACAGCATCATCGCCACCAACACCCACCCGACTCCGCGACGCACTCCCGCTGATCGCGCCGCCAAGGTAGGCACCGCGACTGACGCGACAAGGACGGAGAGGAGAAACGCTTTGATCATCTGTTGCCGGGCGGAAGGTGAGCGGGGTGCTCCGGAGACGGAAGTGACCGTGTGGAACAGAGGTCAGTTCGCGCGGCGCTGACGGAGCTGAACTGCCAACTGCTTCACTTCATCGACGCGGATGACCCGCAGGGCGAGTGCGAGTCCCACGTACAGCGCCGCATCGATGACGAGCCTCGCGGGGCCCAGCGGCAGCATCAGCCGGTTGCATGCGAGCACAGCGCCCACCACGAGCGCGGTCCGCGTGAGCGTCCGGAACAGCCGAGCATCGAACGCGCGCCTGCCGATGACCGAGAGCAGGAGGATGCAGACGAACACCTCGGTGAGGACCGCCGCCGTCGCCGCGCCCGCTCCCGCACCGCCCGGCCCGAGCTTCGGCCCGAGGTAGCGGATGAGGACCACGTTCAGCCCGGCGTTCACGAAGATGCCGAACAGCGAAGCCCGGGTGACCGTCCAGGCGCGGTTCACCAGATTCAGAAAGCTCGAGGACAGCATCGCGAGGTAGGTGAGCGCGAAGATGGGCGCGATGGCTCGCAGCGAGAGCGCGGCAGGCTCGAACCCGCGGCCGCCGAGGATCTTGATCCACACGTCCGCGCCGACGAAGAGGCCGACGCTCACCGGAATCGCGATCAGCAGCACCGCTTCCAGCGAACGGCGGATGAGGAGTGTGAGCTCTTCTTCGCTCCGGCTGCGCGCTCTGCTGAACATCGGCAGGCAGACCCCGGAGATGAGCGGAATGAGCAGCAGCCCGAGGTTCGAGACCATCGACGCGGCCGAGTACCAACCCAGCTCCAGCGGGCTCGCGAGGTAGCCCAGCAGCATCACCGCGAAGCGCGAGTAGAGCGTCAGCGCGAGCGTCGTGACGAAGAACGGCGCGCACCGTCGCAGGGCGGCTTTGAGGTGACCCACGTCCACCGCGAGCCGGAGCTCCACGTGCGTGCGGCACAGCCGGAACAGCGCGACGCTGCGCAGGATCTCCGAGAACACGAACGCGGACGCCAGCGCCCAGAGGCCGAGCTTCAGGAAGATCGCCGCGCAGATGCCGACGCCCCAGCTCACCTTGGAGATGACGTTGACCACCGACATGCCGTCCACGCGGCCGCGCGCGTTCAGCATCGAGACGAAGCTCGCGTTGTTGACGAAGAAGTACTGGCCCACGCCGAACACGAGCGCGGCGAGCTGAACCTCGGGGCTTCGTCCCGTCACGTGCAGGACGATCATCATCGTCGTGAGCAGAAAAGCGCTCAGCAGGGTGCGCAGGGCGAGGACGCCGCCGAAGAACTCGGAGGCGTGCTCGTGCCGGACCGGGACCTCTTTCTGGACGTAGCTCTCCACGCCCAGTGTCGCGAAGACGAAGAAGCTCATCGCGAGCGCCTCCGCGAAGCTGTAGAGCCCGAACGCCTCGGGGCCCAGGTAGCGCGGCAGGATCGCTCGGATGCCGACGGAGAAGCCCCAGGTGACGAT
Source organism: Myxococcaceae bacterium (assembly GCA_045802665.1). Taxonomy (GTDB): domain Bacteria; phylum Myxococcota; class Myxococcia; order Myxococcales; family Myxococcaceae; genus JBJMQN01. Next base: position 5,069 of record JBJMQN010000273.1, read on the forward strand.
CAGCGAACCGGCGAGCTTGGCGCCGTTGACGATCGCGAGGTGAGCTTCGCGCTGCGCGTTCGCATGCACTGCGACGGCAGCGGCTTCCGAGTTAGCCGGCATCTTCCCGGCGACAAGGTAGGCATCCGTCGCAGGTTGCCCAGCCGTCTACGGCAACGGCGCGTTCAATTTGAACACTGGATAAAGGTTCATCCGGGCGTCGAAGGCAGGATGACGCCGGTAGAAGAACCCGAGGCGCGCCTTCGGATCCTTCGCGAACGAAGCGTCCTCCGCGACCTTCTTGTCGAACTCCGCCTTGAGCTGAGGATCTGCCGCCATCATCCGGCGCGCCTCTTCCTCCGCGACGTAGTCCTCCATGTACTCCTTCTGCTCGAACGCGGAGTTGAACAGGCCCCACGTGCAGAGTGAGTCGGGCGCGTTCGGCTCCAGCAGGTGCGCGAGCAGCGCAATGCCCGGCTGATCAACGGGGATGAAGATCGAGTTCTTCGAAAAGCTCTGCGGCTCGTCCTTCCATGCGCCGGTGAGCGTCGCGACCTGACGTCCCTCGTAGGGCTCGGGCCGAAACTTCGCGTCGGTGGCGCGGTAGGCGCTGACGGTGAGCTTTTCGATCGGCGCGTCGAGGACGCGAAAGGCGAAGCCGTGAATGCGGAGCTTCTCCGCGACGCGATCTGCGTAGCCCGCCGGGACGATCCAGCCGCTCTTCGGAAGCAGCGCGGTGACGGCGGTCTTCATCTCGTCGTGGAGCGGCACCTTCCAGATCTGCGGCTTCTTCTCGTCGTACTTGATCCACTTCTGTCCGGAGATTTCCGACGGCTCCATCGTGTACGCGTAGCCGCGGTAGTTGATCGTCCGCGACTTGTCGGTGGCGGTGACCACGAGAGGCAGCTCGCTGCCGCCGCGCTTCTTGTCGAGCTCGTCAGCGGCCTCGGCAGCGCGCGTCCACGAGATGCCCGAGTCCTTCGCGGCTTCGGCGAAGGTCACGAGGCAGTCGTACGTCGTCTTCACGCGGTAGGCGTACGGGCGCCAGCTGTGCGTCTCCACGAGCACGCCGATCCGGTTTCGCAGCGGCCAGTAGCCGTGGCTGAAGCGCGGCGGCGCGATGCCCACGGAGAAGCCGGACATCGGATCATCTTCCTTGATGAACGACGGATAGAACGGCAGCGGCAGATGCTTGCTCGCGGTCAGCTTCTTCATCACGCGATCGCGCAGCTCGGACGTCGAACGCCGCAGCACGTCCGGGCCCATCGCGGAGGGTTCGATCAGCACGGCGACGTCGTGCTCGAACTTGGCGCCGTCGGTGACGTGGAGATCCAGATAGATGATCGGATCCCACTTTCGGAGCAGGCCGATCATCGCCGCCATCTCCGGCGCATCCGCCTTCGCGTAGTCGCGGTTCAGGTTCAGGTTCTGGCTGGTGACGCGCCAGCCCATCTCTTCGGGTCCACGCTGATTGGGGCGGTTGTTCGCACCGAAGCGTTCGTGGCCGTCGATGTTGAACACCGGCACGAAGACCAGCGTCACCCGCGTGAGCAGCCCCGGCAGCGCCTTTCCGTCGAGCACGTCGCGCACGAACCAGAAGCCGGCGTCCTTGCCGTCGATCTCTCCTGCGTGAATGCCGCCCTGAAACAGCATCACCGGCCGGAGCTTCTTCTTCGACTCTTCGGGAGTGAGCGCGCCGTCCGAGACCACGAGCGCGACCATCGGCCGGCCTTCCGGCGTGGTGCCGAACGTGTCGCAGCGGGCTTTGTTCGGGTACGCCTTCTCGAACGCGCCGCAGAGGGTGACCGCCTCTTCGTAGCGGCCAGTTTTTTGAAACTGGGTCTGCTCGGCGAGCGTCTGGAGATTGGGAGCTGTGGCGAGGAGCGCGGCGACAAAGAGCGGCGTCATGACGGCCGCGGAGAGTAGCGAATCCGCGACGCCGCGAAGGGGTTTTGCTAGGTCATCGCTCGTGAACGATCTCGAGCAGCTTCTAGGCCGCATGTTTCAGGCGCACCCGTGGCACGGCATCCCCGCCGGCGATCTGAACGGGATGGTGAACGCGTACATCGAGATCGTCCCGACGGATCCGGTGAAGTACGAGCTCGACAAGCCGTCCGGGCATCTGCGCATCGACCGCCCGCAGCGGTTCTCCAGCCTGCCGCCCACGCTCTACGGCTTCATCCCGCAGACGTACTGCGGAGCGAAGGTCGGGCGCCGGGCGGATGAGCGTTGCAACCGCCAGGGCACCTACGGCGACAAGGATCCGCTCGACATCTGCATCCTCACGGAGAAGGTGATCGGCGCGGGAGACTTCATCGCCAAGGCGCGGCCCATCGGCGGGCTGCGGATGATCGACGGCAACGAGGCCGACGATAAGATCATCGCGGTGCTCGAAGCAGACCTCGCGTTCGGCGACATCACCGACCTGAAGGATCTGCGCCGCCCGCTGGTGGATCGGCTGATCCACTACTTCGGGAGCTACAAGCAGCTGCCCACGGACGAGCACCGCAAAGTCGAGATCGCCGAGGTCTACGACGTGAAGGAGGCGAAGGAGGTCATCCGCTTGTCCGTGGAGGACTACCGCGACAACTACGGCGCGCCCGAAGATCGGATCGAACAGCTCCGGAAGATCCTCAAGGGCTGACCGGCTTCAACACGCCAGCCGCGCGGAGGGAGAGCAGGGCGCTGAGGGCCAGGGCAAGCACGCGAGGAAAATCGCCGTTATGAGACCGTGGTTTCTAGTCTTTGGGCTCGCGGAAACCCAGCCGGGGCCGATTGACGGGCACCTGCACCTGTGTTCAGTCTACGGGCCTCCCCATGCCTGCTTCACAGACTCAGCTCATCTTCGCGCCGCCGGCGCCGGTGGATCCTTCTCTGGATACCGCGCTGGCCGCTTTTCATCCGGTGGTGCAGCGGTGGTTCCAGCGGAGACTTGGCGAGCCGTCTGAGCCGCAGCGCCAGGGCTGGCCGCTGATCCGCGACGGACGGGACGTGCTGATCGCAGCGCCGACGGGTTCCGGAAAGACGCTTGCCGCGTTTCTCGCCTGCATTGATCAGCTGTTCCGAAGAGCGCTCAAAGGGACGCTCGAGGACAAGACGCGCATCGTCTACGTGTCGCCGCTCAAGGCGCTCGGCAACGACGTGCAGAAGAACCTGCTCGGGCCGCTCAAGGAGATTCTGGAGCTCGCTCGGCAGGAGGGTCACGATCCTCAGGAGATCCGCGTCGGCGTGCGCTCCGGTGACACGACGGCGTCTGAGCGGGCGGCGATGGTCAAGCGGCCGCCGCACATCCTCATCACCACGCCCGAGTCGCTATACCTGTATCTGACGGCGCGCGCGGCTCGCGAAACGCTGCGCGGGGCGGAGACGGTCATCGTGGACGAGATCCACGCGCTCGCTCGCGACAAGCGCGGCTCACACTTCACGCTCTCGATGCAGCGGATGAAGGCGCTCTGCAAAGTGCGGCCGCAGTTCGTGGGCCTCTCCGCGACGCAGAAGCCGCTGGAGAAGATCGCCGCGTTCCTCACCGGTGGCGCGCCGTGCTCGCTGGTGCAGGTCGGTCATCTCCGCCCGTGGGAGATCAGCATCGAGCTGCCCGACGAAGAGGTGAGCGGCGTTCCCACGCACGAGATGTGGGGACAGGTTTACGAACGGCTGATCGCGCTCACCGAAGTCCACCGGACGATCCTCGTCTTCACCAACACGCGAAAGCTGTCGGAACGCATCGCGCATGATCTCGGCGAGCGCATCGGACAGGAGAAAGTCGCGGCGCACCACGGCAGCATGTCGAAGGAGCTGCGGCTCCGCGCCGAGGAGAAGCTGAAGGCGGGCGAGTTGCGGGTGATGGTCGCCACGGCGTCGCTCGAGCTCGGCATCGACATCGGCGCCGTGGATCTCGTCGTGCAGATCGGCACGCCGCGATCGATCGCCGTCGCGTTGCAGCGGGTGGGTCGCGCCGGCCACTACAAAGGTGGCATCAGCCGAGGCCTGTTCTTCGCGCTCACCCGCGACGATCTCGTCGAATGCACCGCGCTCCTCCGGGCGATCAAAGAGGGCGAGCTCGACGCCGTCGTGATGCCGGAGAAGCCGTTGGACGTTCTTGCGCAGCAGATCGTCGCGCATTGTGCCTGCGAAGATCAGGACGAGGACGCGGTGTTCGAGCTGATGCGCGGCGCTCATCCGTACCGCGACCTGACGCGAGCTGAGTTCGACAAGGTCGTCGAGATGCTCTCCGAGGGCATCTCCACCAAGCGCGGCCGAGCGCGCGTCCACATCCACCGCGACCGCGTGAACGGAAAGCTCCGAGCGCGAAAGGGCGCGAGGCTCACCGCGCTCACCAACGGCGGCGCGATCCCGGACACCTTCACCTATCCCGTCATCGCGGAGCCGGAGGGCAAGCAGGTCGGCACGCTCGACGAAGACTTCGCGGTGGAGAGCATGGCGGGCGACGTGTTCGTCCTCGGCTCCACCAGCTGGCGCATTCACCGCGTCATCGAAGGCACCGTTCGAGTCGAGGACGCGAAAGGCGCGCCTCCTTCTGTGCCGTTCTGGCGCGGCGAAGCTCCGGCGCGGACCGACGAGCTCTCGGTTCAAGTGGGGCGGCTCCGCGAGGACATCGCGCGCAGAGCGGATGCTCACTCGTGGCTGGAGACGGAGCTTGGGCTCTCTCCCGCGGCTGCGGATCTGCTCGTGCGTTACGTGCGGACCTCCGCGGCCATCCTGGGCGGCGTGCCCTCTCGTCAGACGATCATCGCCGAGCGGTTCTTCGACGAAGCGGGCGGCATGCAGCTCGTCATCCACTCTCCCTACGGCGGGCGGATCAACCGTGCGTGGGGACTCGCGCTGCGGAAAAACTTCTGCCGCACGTTCGACTTCGAGTTGCAGGCGGCGGCGTCCGACGATGGAATCCTGCTCTCGCTGGGCGAACAGCACAGCTTCCCGCTCAAAGAGATCTTCGACTACGTCACCCCGGACAAGCTGGAGGAGGTGCTCGAGCAGGCGGTGCTGCAGATCCCGCTCTTCGGCACGCGCTTCCGGTGGAACGCGACGAGGGCGCTCGCGCTGCAGCGGCAGAACGGCGGCAAGCGGGTGCCTCCGCAGATTCAGCGATCGCGATCGGATGATCTCCTCGCGGCGGTGTTTCCCGCTCAGCTCGGTTGTCAGGACAACCACATGGGCGCGGACGTGGAGCTGCCGGATCATCCGCTCGTCGACGAGACGATGGCGAACTGCCTCCACGAGGCGATGGATCTCGACGGCCTTCGCGAGCTGATCAACGGCATTCGGTCGGGTTCGGTGAAGACGCTCGCGGTGGATGTTCCGGAGCCGTCGCCGCTCTCGCACCAGATCGTGAACTCGGCCCCGTACACGTATCTCGATGACGCGCCGCTGGAAGAGCGCCGCGCTCGGATGGTCTCGCTGCGTCGCACGCTCCCGGCCGAGGATCAGATCGCGTTCGGTGCGCTCGACGGAGCCGCGATTTCGCAGGTCGTTCGCGACGCGCAGCCGGTCATCCGCGATGGGGACGAGCTGCACGATGCGTTGCTCGCGCTCGTGATGATGCCGGATGAGGACGTGCATCCGGATCACTACCGCTCGCTGGAGCAGCAGGGCCGCGTCACGCGCTTCACCGTGGATCGAATCTCGGCGAGCTCCGCGCCGGCGTCGTTCACGTTCCAGTTCAAGCCCGTCGCTGCGGAGAAGCTCGCGGCCTGGAAGCTGGAGTCGGTCGTCGCGCCGCCGCTCTCCATCGAGAACCGGCCCACCGGTGCGCCGCCGCCCGCCGAGCCCGTGACGCTGCTGGCGCCGAGGAAGTTCGTCGTCTCCGCTGAGCGCATGAACCACGCGCGCGCCATCTTCCCGGAGGCGAAGTTCGAACGGGAGCTTCCGCCCATCGAGGGAGATCCGGCCCGCACGTCAGACGAGGCGCTGCTGTTCGCGCTGCGCGGGTGGATGGAGATCTGGGGGCCGGTCACCGTGCGAGAGCTCGCGGCGAAGATGGCGGTCGCGCCCGGGTTGATCGACATCGCGATGCACGCGCTGGAGAACGAAGGCGCGGTGCTGCGCGGAACGTTCCGGCCTGACTCGGACGGCACCGTCGAGTGGTGCGATCGCCGCCTGCTGCAGCGCATTCACCGGATCACCGTCGGCAGGCTGCGCGCGGAGATTGAGCCGCTCGCCACCGCGGACCTGATGCGGTTTCTGTTCCGCTGGCATCACCTCGACACGGACGACCGGCTGCGCGGACGCGGCGGGCTGTACAAGGCGATTTCGCTGCTCGCAGGTTACGAAGCTCCGGCGAGCGCATGGGAGAAGTGGCTCCTGCCCTCGCGCATGGCGCAGTACCTGCCGGAGCTGCTCGAGCACGCCTGCTTCTCGGGTGAAGTCGCGTGGGGCCGGCTCACTGAACGCGACGCGCCGAAGCCTGCTGTTCCGCTGAAGCGTGGTGCCGCGAACGTGCAGCAGGAGGCGGAGACTGCCGCGGCGGAGGAGACGCATCGCCGCGTGGTGCTGACTCGCAATGCGCCGCTCACGTTCTTCAAGCGCGAGGACATGGACTGGCTCCTCGGCTGCGCGCGTCCGGAAGCGGTGCTCGCTGACGGCGGGTTCCGGCTGCCTGAGGGCCTGAGCGCGGTGGCGAAGGAAGTGGCGGAGGTGCTGGAGCGCCGCGGCGCCTGCTTCTTCAGAGATCTCGTCGCGCAGACGCGCAGGCTCCCGGCGGAAGTGGAAGACGCGCTCTGGGAGTTGCTCGCTCACGGAGTCGTGACGGCGGACGCGGTGGACAATCTGC
>JBJMQN010000274.1:0-4329 GCA_045802665.1 Myxococcaceae bacterium
GGCCACCACGACGAAGCCGGCTGTGCTCCTCGCCACTGAACAGGTCCTCACGCTCCCAGCAGGGCGAGCTTGTTCTTCGCCGCCTTGCCCAGCTTCGTGCGCGGCGATTTCTCCACCAGCGCCTCCAGCAGCTCCGAGCCCAGCGACTTTCCCTCCTGCGTGCCGCTCTCCGCGAAGTGGAACCCGAGGTAGTAGCGCGCCTCGTCGGACACGGCCTTGTCCTTCGCGAGCGTCTTCGCGAGCGGAAAGTCGGTGCCGATCAGCCGTTCGAAAAACTGAAGCGCTGGATCCCGCTGACGGCCGCGCGGATGTGAATCCAGGGGGGACCGCTCGAGCTGAATCAGCGCGAACGTGTACACGTCATCCGGTGACGCGTGCGCAGATCTCGCGAGGATCGAATACAGCGATGCGCTGCGCGCGGGATCCTTCTTCCTCGCCTTGTCCGCCTTCTCCGCAATGAGCTTCGCCCACGTCTCCGGCTGCACTTCACGCGCAGGCTCGAGGATGCGGCGGCCCACGGCGATCGACTCGTCGATCGCGTTCTTGCCCGCATCGAAGAGCTTCTTCACGTCCTTCTTGTCCAACCGCTTCGCGAGCGGCATCAGCGCTTCCATCAGCACCTGCGCGCCGACTTCGTCCTCTGCTCGGGAGAGGGCCTGCGCGAGGAGCGACGGGCCATCATCCAGCGCCGCGATCGCCTGGGTCGCTGCTTCCGCTCGCGCCCGATCCTGTCCGCCTGCCACGGGCATCAGGGTCTTCTCCGCCACCGCGCCGCCGAGCGTCCCCAGCCGCTGAATCGCCCACCGCGCCACCTCGAGATCGTGGTTCTGCACGAGGCGCGCGAACTCATCCGCGAGGTCTTCGTCAATCTTCAGCACGGTCATCGTGTCGCGCGCCGCTCTCGCCACGATCGGATCGCGATCCGACATCAAATCGATCAACTTCTTGAGCTGCTTCTTAGACGCCTCCAGCCCGAGCGCGAACCGCAACCCCGCCACCGCCTCCATCCGCACCACCGGCGGGTGCTTGTCGGAGATGAAGGAGAAGAGCGTGTCCGCCGTGTCCGGCAGCTCGAGGAAGCCGAGAATTTTCAGCGCGCCGCGCAGCGCAGGCTCGTCCTCCCGCGTCTTCTTCTTCTCGAGGAACTTGTCGATCTGCGTGCGCATCACTTTGCGATCGCCTGCGCTCGCCGTCTTCATCTCCTGTCGGACCGAGAGCGCGACCTTGTTCACCGACTCCCAGCTCTGGCCGCGAAGCCCTTCGATCGCCATCTCGAACGAGAGCCGTCCACCGACGGCCGGCAGCAGCTGACTGAGCGCGGACTTCACCTCGGGGGACGCGTCCACCAACCGCGAACGGATCTCCGGCAGCGCATCCGGCCCCAGCTTCGCGATCGCCTTCGACGCGGTCTTCGTCACATCGCCGCCTCGTCCCAGCGCATCGAGCAGCGCAGGCAACGCCTTCGTGCTGCCGATCTCTCCCAACGCCTCCAGCGCGGCGACGGCGAACGGCTCGAGCTGCTCCTTCGACATCTCGATCAGCCGCGCGACGATCGCCGGGTCCTTCACCTTCAGCTCGCCGAGCACGACGGCAGCCGCGATGCGCTTTCGGATGTCCTGTTCTTCGAGCAGCGACGCGAGCTTCTTGAAGACGTCCAAGGGAACCTCGGTTTGGATTTCCGCTAGTGTGTGCGGAATCTGACTCACCGGGGAGGGAAAATCCGCATGCGTGCATCTCGCGTTCTGGCCGTCGTGTGTCTGCTTTCCGCGCTGGCCGCGACCGCTGCTCCGCCGAAAAAAGAGGAGCTCCCGCCCGCGCTGCGCGAATGGACCGGCTGGGTGCTGCACGGTCAGGAGTCGGCGCTCTGCCCGCAGTTCTCGGGTGGCGATGAGAGCTCCTGCGTGTGGCCGGGACGGCTCTCGCTCTCCATCGAGAACAAGGGCGGCAAGTTCTCGCAGAGCTTCAAGGTCTACACCGAGCAGCTCGTCGCGATGCCCGGCAATCAGGAGCGCTGGCCGCAGAACGTGAAGGTGGACGGTAAGGACGCGGTGGTCATCGAGAAGGACGGCAACCCGAAAGTGCAGCTCACCCCGGGCGAGCACACCGTCACCGGCGAATTTCTCTGGGACGCGATGCCGGAATCCGTCGACATCCCTGAGAGCACGGGCCTGCTCACGCTGACGGTGAAGGGCAAAGAGGTCGCGATCCCGAACCGCACCGACGTGGGCGAGGTCTTTCTCCAGAAGGAAGCCGAAGCGGAAGAAGAGACCGAGAATGTGGAGTTGCAGATTCACAGGCTCGTCACGGACGACATCCCGCTCACGCTGACCACGCACATCCAGCTCAACGTGTCAGGGAAGAGCCGCGAGGTGCTGCTCGGAAAAGCGCTGCCGCCGGACTTCGTGCCGATGCAGATCACGAGCGGCCTCCCGGTGAAACTGGAGAGCGACGGACGGCTGCGCGTGCAGGCGCGAGCGGGGAGCTGGACCATCGATCTCGTCGCTCGGCACGAGGGCGTGGTGAACGCGCTCAGCCGGCCGAAGCCGGACGGCTTGTGGATCGACGGCGACGAGGTCTGGGTGTTCGACGCGCGGCCGCATCTTCGGCAGGTTTTGGTGGAAGGCGTGAACGCGGTGGATCCGAACCAGACCACGCTGCCGGATGCGTGGAAGCGGCTGCCCGCGTACGCGATGGGCCCCGCGGACAGCTTCAAGCTCACCGAGCGCCGCCGAGGAGATTCTGATCCCGCGCCGGATGTGCTCCGGCTCTCGCGCACGATGTGGCTGGACTTCGACGGCAGCGGCTACACCATCAATGATCGCATCTCGGGTGCGCTGCACCGTTCGTGGCGACTGGAGATGCAGCAGCCCAGCGAGCTCGGCCGCGTCGTGGCCAGCGGCGCTGATCAATTCATCACGCGGCTCGGAGATGGAAAGCTCTCCGGCGTCGAGCTTCGCCAGGGCGTCATCAACCTCGAGGCGGACAGCCGGATCAAAGGCGATCGCGGCGACGTGCCTGCGGTCTCGTGGGACGCGGACTTTCATCAAGTCTCCGGCGTGCTGAACCTGCCTCCGGGCTGGCGGCTGTTTCACGCCTCGGGCGCGGACGATGTGCCGGGGACGTGGATTCGGCACTGGTCGCTGCTGGAGCTCTTCCTCGTGCTCGTCATCGCGCTCGCGGTGGGGCGGCTGTTCGGCGTGATGTGGGGCGTGCTCGCGCTGGTGACGCTGGGCCTGTCGTTCCCCGAGAACGATTCGCCGCAGTACGTGTGGCTGTTCGTGCTCGCGGGCGAAGCGCTGGTGCGCGTGCTGCCGAAGGGTTGGATTCAGACGACGGCGAAGGTGTTCCGCTTCGGGAGCTGGGCGGGCCTCGTGCTCGTGACCGTGCCGTTCCTCGTGCAGCACATCCGCGAGGGCATGTATCCCGCGCTCGAGCACGAGTACCAGCAGATGGGCGGCGTGCAGACGTACAGCGCGTATCAGACCGAGAACGCGATGGCGTATTCGCGCAGCTCCAGCGTGACGTTGGACTCCACCGTCGGCACCGCGAACAACACGTTCGGGAATGAGGCGGGGGAGCTGGGCGGAGACGAATTTCAGAATGCGTTCGGCGCCAACAAGACCGCATTGCTGGCCCCGGAGCCTCAGGTGCAGGCCGAGGAGAAGGAAGTCGACGCGAAGGAGTTCCGCAAGGCCAAGCCGAAGCTCCCGGAGCAGACCGCGAAGAAGGACGGCTGGGCGCAGCAGAAGCGTTCGTTCAACGTTCAGGACTACGACAAGAACGCGGTCGTGCAGACGGGACCGGGACTTCCGCGGTGGAGCTGGACGTCGATCACGCTCGGATTCAGTGGCCCGGTCGAGCGCGCCCAGCGAATTCACCTCTGGCTCCTCTCGCCCGCGGTGAACCTGTTCCTCGCGTTCCTGCGCGTGCTGCTGCTCTGCGCGCTGGTGCTCGTCACGCTGAATTTTCCGGGGACGTTCTGGCCGGGATCGTGGAAGCGCGCTGTCCCTGCCGGAGCGAAGCCGCCGGCGAGCAACACGATGAAGCGAACGCTCTTCGCGAGGCTGGGGCAGAGGGTAACGGTCCCGCTCAAGCTGAACGGCGCAGCGCTGATGTTGGGCCTGTTGCTCGCAGCGGGCCGCGTGTTCGCGCAGGAGGTTCCGCCGTCAGACGTGCTGGAGCAGCTCAAGACGCGGCTGCTCGAGAGTCCTCAATGCGAGCCCAACTGCGCGACGAGTCCGCGGCTCTCCCTCGAGGCTTCACCGAAGTCGCTCAAGCTCCGGTTCGAGATTCACGCTGCCGCCGAAACCGCTGTTCCTCTGCCGGGAA
>JBJMQN010000275.1:0-8733 GCA_045802665.1 Myxococcaceae bacterium
CTTAAGGCCTCACTGCACCTTGATCGTGTACGCGCCGGTGCCCACGTAGTACTGCGCCTTGAAGTAGTACGTGCCGGTCGTCGCCGGCGCATACGTGCGCGAGCTGATCGTGCTCTGCGTGAGCACGACCGTCGTACCGTCAGACGCGTAGCCGGTCACGTACCGCGTGGTGCCGCCCATCGTCAGCGTGTACGTCGTTCCCGCCTGCAGCGTGACCGAGAACCAGTCCTGGTCCGCCGACGCGTCGATGTAGCCGTTCACCGTCGCGCCCAGCGTGATCGCCGTCGCCGCGGTGAACGAGTCGCCGTGATCGTCCGCGATGACCTGCATCGTGTAGCTGCCAGTCGCGGACGAGCCGTACGTGTCGATCGTGTACGTGCCGGTCGTGAGCGCCTGGAACCCGACTTCGCTCAGCGTGCTGCTGAAGGCGCTGCCCACGCTGGAGCCGGTGGCGTTGCGAACGTTCAGGTTGCAGAGCGAGCCGTTCGTGCTCGTGCAGCGCACTCGATACACAGCGTTCTGCGTCGGGGTGAAGCTGAAGAAGTCGTGGTCGGTGGACACCTGGATGATGCCGTTGGTGGGCGCCGCTCCGACGATGATGGGCGACGCAGTGGCCGCGGTGTCCCCGTAGTCGTCCGCGCCGAGATCCTGCAGCTGGTACGTGTACGCGCCGGTTCCGGAGAAGGAGCTGTACACCTCGACGTAGTAGGTGCCTGTCGACGGGAGCGTCTGCACGATCGAGTTGCTCGTGCTGTAGCTCTTGCTTGCGATGACGTTGCCGCTGCCGTCCTTCAGGTTCAGCGCGCAGACGTACGACGCCGAGGTGTTGCACGCGAATTGATAGATGTGCATCCCGGTGCCGCTGAACGAGAAGACATCCACGTCGCTGCCGTAGTCGATTCGTCCGTTCGCCGTCGCCGCGCCCGCCGTGATGTTCGTCGCCGTCGCGGTGGTGTCGCCGAAGTCGTCCGCCGTCTCCGTCACGGTCAGCGTGTACGTGCCCGTCGTGGAGCCGCTGCCCGAGACCTCGACGGTGAAGGTGCCGCCCACCGTGGCCTTGAAGCTCGTGCTCGTGCTGGTGGACGCGTAGCCGTTCGCGACCGAGAAGCCCGTCGGATCCTTCACCACGAAGTTGCACATGCTCGAGGACGAAGAGGTGCAGAGCACCTGATAGATGCGGCTCGCGGTGGACGTGTACGAGAAGACATCGATGTCGGACGCGTACTGAATCCCGCCGTTCACCGCCGTCGCGAACGCGATCGGAGTCGCCTGCGCCGTCGTGTCGCCGTAGTCATCCGCCGTCTGCGACATCGAGAGCGAGTACGTGCCGGTGTAGCCCGAGTAGCCGTAGACCTCGACGGTGTACGAGCCAGCCGACGTCGCCTTGAACGACATCGTGTTCGTGGAGAGGCCACCGTTCGCAGTGGCGAGGATGGTCCCGGAAGCGTTCCGAGCGCGCATCCGGCAGATGTTCGAAGCCGTCGTCGTACACGTAAACGTGTAGACGTTGTTCAGAGTCCCGGTGAACCCGAAGTAGTCCGAGTCGTTCGAGTACTGGATGTTGCCGGCCACCGCCGCCGTCGTCGTGATGGGCGTCGCGTTCGTCGCGGTGTTCGAGTGATCGTCGGTGCCGATGTCGCTCACCGTGAGCGAGTACGTGCCCACCGAGCCCGTCGAGCCGCTGCCGCTGACGCTCGCGTAATAGGTGCCAGCCGCAGAGGGCGCGAAGGTCACCGAGGACGCCGTGCTGCCGCTCACGCCGGTCACGTACGACTGGTTCGAGTCGTAGATGGACATGTAGCAGAGCGACGAGTTGCTGGAGGTGCAGTCCGCTTTGTAGATGTGCGAGGCCGTGGTGCTGAACGAGAAGTAGTCCACGTCCGAAGACCACTGGATGCCGCCGGACTGCGCGGTGCCCACGGTGATGCCCGACGCGGCCGAGACGCTGTCGCCGAAGTCGTCGTTCGCGGTGGTGAGGTTCAGCGTGTACGTGCCGAGATACGAGGACAGCGCGCTCACCTGCACCGTGTAGATGCCGCTCTGCGTGGGCTTGAACGAGACGGTGGTGCTGGGGCCATAGCTGCTGGAGGCGATCAGCGAGTTCGACGGGCTGTAGACGTACATCCGGCAGACGTACTGCGCCGTCGAGGTGCAGGTGACCGTGTACGCGCTCGTCGTGTTCGCGTTGATGGCGAAGGTGTCCACGTCGTACTGGTACTGGATGTTGCCGTTCGCGGTGCCGGTGAGGCTCGTCGCGCCGGTGGCCGTGTTCGAGTGATCGTCCACGCCTGTGTCCGTCACGGTGAACGAGTAGCTGCCGGTCGTGCTGTTCGCGTTGATCGTGACGTAGACCGTGCCGCTGGTCGCCGCCTTGAAGGACGCGGGCGTCGTGTAATCGCCGTAGCCGAGCGAGGTGCCGTTGCTGTCCGTGACGGTGATGTAACAGGCGTACGACGGCGTCGCGGTGCAGCTCACCTGGTAGATGTGATCGACCGTCGTGCTGAAGCTGAAGACGTCCTTGTCGTTCGCGACCTCCAGCACGCCCGTCTGCGCGGTGCCCACGGTGACCGGAGAGGCGGTCGCGATCGTGTCGCCGAAGTCGTCACCGCCGATGTCTTCGAGCTGGTACGTGTACGTGCCGCCCTGCGACGACGTGGACCAGTGGTACGCGCTCAAGTAGTAGGTGCCGGTCGTGGCCGCCTTCGCCGAGAGCGAGGTCGTCACGGAGCTGCCGCCGCCGATGGAGCCCACCAGCGTGCCCGTCGAGTCGTACATCGAGATGCCGCAGCCGTAGTTCGAGCTGAAGTAGTTCTCGACGCAGGTGAACTTGTACGCGTGGCCCGCCTGCGCGCTGAAGCTGAACATGTCCACGTCGCCAGCGCGATCGAAGGTGCCCGCCGCCGCTGACGTGCTGGGCGTGATGGCGGTCGCGTCGAACGTCACATCGCCGTGGTCATCCGGGCCGAGGTCCGCGAACGCGACGTCGAAGCTGCCCGTCACGGCCGAGGAGGTTCCGTGCGCGCTCAGGTACACCTCGCCGCCGCCTGTCGAGTGCGCGAGGTGCGTCCGCGTGCTCGTCGATGCGTAGTACAGGCTCTTTCGGAGCGTCGTCCCGTCGGAGTTGAAGACGTCCACCGGGATGTTCGACGCGGTCGAGGCGCCTACCGTGAATTGGTACGTATGGCCCGCGCCCAGGCTCGCTCGAACCACGTCAATGTCGTCCGCATACTGAATGTTGCCGGTGAAGTTGCCGCCGGAGGTGATGCTGATCGCGTTGTTGGTCGTGTTCGCGAAGTCGTCGACGCCGATGTTGCTCAACGTCAGCGTGTAGCTGCCGGTGTCGGACGCTCGGAAGCCCTTCACGCGGAGATAGGTCGGGTTCTGGCCGCTGGCGCGGAAGCGGAGCTGCGCGGAGGCGGTGCCGCGGTGATCCGAGGCGTAGCTCGTGAGCCCGTCCGGACCGTAGACGTCCAGATACAGCTGGATGTTCGAGTTGGTCACCGTCACGTCGATGATCTGCCCGTCCTGCGCGCCGAGGATCTGCACCCAGTCCGCATCACCCGCCGGCATGATGGTGTGGTCCTGCGGCAGGCCCGATGCGAGGTCGTAGCTCTTCGCCAGCGAGGGGCACTCGTCCGCTTCGAAGCTGTCGTCGCTGCCGCCATCCGCATGCTGCCGGCTGCAGTCGTAGACGCGGTCGCTGTCACAGCCGCCGTCCACGATCGCCGCGTAACCCGGGTTGCACGCGCAGCTCGCCGCGCCATTGGTCTCGGTGCAGGTGCTCTGGTTCGGGTTCGTGCACGGGTTCGGCGCGCACGGCCCAATCGGAATGCAGCCCGCGTCCGTCTCGAAGCTGTTGCCCGGACACACGCAGTTCGGGAAGCCGTTCACCGCCTGGCAGACTTTTCCGTTGCTGCCCTGGCAGGGATTGTTCGCGCAGACCTCTTCAGTGGAGGCCTGAACGCACTCGAGCCCCTTCGCGACGAACGTGGTGTTGCAGATGCACTGCGCTTCGCCGTTGGTGGGAACGCAGCGGCCGTTGTTGCTGCAGCTCACGTTCTCGCAGACGGCTTTGGGTTTACCGCACCCCGCGCTGACGAAGAGCAACGACACGGCGAGAGAGGACAGCGAGAGCAGACGTGCAATGCGCATAACACTCCATTGAACATCCCGCGGCGTGGGGGATCGTGGATTGTGTCTCGGGGCGGATTTGGACCTCGACGCCCCGCGGCCTTCAGCCATTCAAGGCGACGCGAGCGCGGATAGCAAAAACGTTCTAACGCTCGCACACTGTACGTTCTTGCAGCAGGGTGTTCGGCACTCGCGGCGCCGCGATCAGCGCATCAGTTCAATGACCGCCGAGATGACCGCCGCGATCGTCGCCAGCGTCCACAGCAGTCCGTGCAGGTTCTGCCAGCGGATCTCGCTCTGACCGTAGGTGCCGAACCAGCGCTTCGCCGCGGAGATCCGATCGTCCTGCGAGAACGCGCCTGAGGGCTGCAGCTTCTCGGTGTCGATGCGCCGCAGGTGGGCCTTGAACACCCGGTCCGGCGCGTACTCCTCGAGGCCGCCCGAGTAGTAGCGACCAGGGAGCTCGCGCGCGGGACGCCGGTAGTTCGCCGTCACCACGAAGCCGTCGTCTCTCAGCGGCGTGAGGAAGTAGAGGCGCGCGGCGCCGTCTCGGCCCAGGTACAGCGTGGCGAACACGTGCGCGTCCGGCTTCGCGTAATCGAAGGAGCTGGTGAAGCCGGTGAAGAGCGGCTTCTCCCAGTGAGAGCCGAGCGCGGTGAAGCCGTTGTCGGTGAGCCACTTCGAGAGCTTCGACAGCTCCTCGGGCACGCTCATCTGATCCGGCGGCTCGTCTGCCTCGATCTTCATCGAGGAGGGTTTCACGAAGAGCGCCGCTCGCCAGAGGTTCAGGTAGATGACGTAGCCGGCTGTGATCAGCGCGGCGCCGGCCATCACGAGCTGAACCGGATTCAGGGTCACGCCGCGCTCAGCGCCTCGAAGACCTTCTGCCCGTGGCGGTTGATCGCCGGGACGAGGCCCCCCTCCTGCTGGAGCGCCTTCACAATCGGGCTCGGCGTCTCGGCCTTGAACACACGGCCGGAGGCGACGTGGGTGATCTCGCCCGCGCCGAGATCGATCTTGAGCTCGGCGTTCTCAGCCGTGAGCTCGTAGAACGAAGGGTCCATTACCACCAGATACGCGAGCGCCTCATTCACGAGGTTGCGCTTGTGGATGAACGCGTAGCTCTTCGCGATGACGGCTTTGATGCCCGCGCCGAGCAGCGCCCACACCGCATGCTCACGCGAGCTGCCCGAGCCCCAGCCCTCGCCCGCGACGACGATCGTCTGACCATTCTGCGCGCGTTGGAAGAACTCCGGGCGCACGTAGTGGAACGCGTGCGGGCCAATCTCCTCGAGCCTGGTGAGGTGGCAGAAGTCGCCGGGGATTATGGCGTCCGTGTCCACCTGATCGCCGAAGCGCTGGACGCGGCCTTCGATCACGAGCCCGGACTTCTTGCCCATCTTCGCCTGATCGTGCGCGTGGCCTGCGACCTCGGGCTTCGGCTCGGTGACGCGGATCTCGTGGACGCGCTTGCTCTCGTCTCGGAAGAGCAGCTTCTCGAAGCGGGCGCGATCCACGTTCGCCAGATACGGCCGAGGATCGGCGACCTTCATCTCGGCGGAAGACGCCGCCACCGTCGCCGCGGAAGCGAGCCACGCGAGTGAGCCCTGCCCCATCCGGTTCTCGAAGTTCCGGTTCTGGCTGCTGATCCACACCTCGCCCGGCTGCGCTTTTTCCGACGCGATGCCGAGGCACATCGAGCAGCCCGGGGGACCAATCCGGAAGCCGGCCTTCTCGTAGAACTTCCAGAGCCCGCCTTCGCGCATCCGCGCCTGAATGGAGAGATCTCCGGGGACGACCAGCTTCTTCGGATGATTCGCGGGCGCCGCGGGACGGTCCTTGTAGAGCTGCTCCAGGACGAGCGCCCCCAGCACCAGCTCCTCTTCCGTCGTCGTGCACGCGCCGATGAAGCAGCCGTGCAGTTCCATGCCGAGGACCTTCTCCACCTCGAACACGTTGTCGGGCGAGAAGGGCTTCGCCACGAGCGGCCCCAGCTTGCCGAGCTCGATCTTGTAGCGGGCGATGTAGGGCGCGTTGTCGTCCGCTCGGAAGTAGAGCGCTTCGTTCTTGTGATCGCGCCGCGTGGCGAGCCAGGTGGCCACCTCTTCGTCCGCCTCGAAGATGCCGTTCAGCCCGCCGAACTCCGCGGTCATGTTGGCGATGGTGAAGCGCATGTCGGTGGAGAAGTTTCGAACCGCGGTGCCGCGGTATTCGACGGACCGCTCCATCGCGACCGTGTTGCGCCCCAGCGTCCCGAGCGTCTTCAGAATCACGTCCTTGCCGGTGATCCCGAACGGCAGCGCTCCTTCGTAATCCACCGCGATCGCTTCGGGCACTTCGATCCACGACTGGCCGAGCACCATCGCCGCGGTGATGTCCGCGCCGCCAAGCCCGATCGCGAACGCGCCGAGCCCGCCATGCGACGACGTGTGGCTGTCCGCGCCGAGCACCACTTCGCCCGGTTGCACGAGGTCCCGATAGAACTTGGTGTGAAGGATGGTCTCGTTCGCGTCGTAGAAGTGCTTGATGCCCGCTTCCTTCGCGAAGTCGCGCGACATCTGGGTGAGCTTCTGCGCGCGCTTGTCGGTCTTGAGCGTGACCGGATCCACCGTGTGGTCCACCGCGAGGAAGAACTTCTCGTTGTCGTGGACCTTCGGCCGCCCCAGCATCTGATACGTGCGGTCCATCCCGTTCCACGCGAGCTCGGACGCGATGGTCCAGTCCACGCGGATCTGCAGGATGTCGCCCGACTGCACCCACGGTCGGCTGAGGCCCACCGCGTGGTGAGCGAGGATCTTCTGCGTGAGGGTCATCGGGCGAAGGGGATTCGAGGAGGCCATGGCGCAGCCGTTCCTATAACAAAGCCCCCTCGCGTACAGCCGCCCGCGTCTACTTACCGTTCAACCGGTCGAGCTCGTCTTTCACGGAGTCGAGCTCCGGATCCAGCTTCAGCGCCGCCTTCAGAGCTTTGCGCGCCTCGTCCTTCTTCCCGAGCTCGCTGAGCGCGAACCCCAGGTACGCCTGCGTCTCCGCGTCCTTGTCGCCGGCTTTGATCGCGGCCTGGAGCCTGGTGACCGCCTCTTCGTTGAAGTCGTTCTGGTAGAGCCAGGTGCCGTAGCCCGCGAGCTCATCCGGCGTCGGGTGCTTGTCCACCCAGCTCGCGTAGACGGCCTTCGCCTCGGTGAGCCTGCCGGTCGAATGGTAGAGGCCGATGAGATCATCCACCGCCTCCTCGTCGTCAGGGTTCGCGGCCAGCTGGTTCTTGAGGGACGTCTCGCGATCGGCGTCGCGCTTCTTCACGGCGGCGGCGTGCTTCGCCTCCACGTCCTTCGCCTTCTGCTCGTCACCGTCGGACCGGTACGCAGCGGCGAGCTGGTACATCGCGTACTCGTCGAGCGGATCATTCTGGACCTTCAGCTCCAGCTTCTGCCGAGCGAGCCGCGCCTCGATGTTGGTGTTGTCCTTCGGGCCGGGCCTGCGTGTGATGGCCCACGGGAGGACCAGCGCGATGGCCGTGGTGACGACGCAGAAGATGACGTAGCCGCGGATCTTCCTGGCTCGATCCTGCTCGAGCGCGAGGCGATCGTCTTCGTCGGTGGGGAGCGGGAGCCAACGCGCGGGGATCACCATCGTCTTGGCGAGGATGTCCGCCAGCGACCGCCGGTCTTCGCGGATGAATACGACGAAGTTTCCGATCACCGCGAGGCCCACGAAGAAGAACGCGAGCAGCACCGCGAGCCCGAGCCCGTTGCCCACCGCGAGGAGTTGCCCGCGACCGGTGAGCACTGCGAACGCGCCCACTCCCACCGAGAGCAGAAACATCGCAGGAAGAAACCCGCGGCCGATCATCTCGCGGAAGAGCAGCTCGGTGAGCTCCGCCGAGTGGCCGGTCTTCGTCACCATCTCGATGCCGAACAGCCGGAACCCCAGCGTCTGACGAAAGACCCAGAGCGGCGCGATGTTCCAGATCAGCACCGCGGCGCTGAGGGCGAACACGGGCGTCATCACGCCGGTGAGCTTGAGCGGGATGAAGATGAGCAGCCCGGTGAGGAGGATGACCGCGAGCGTGTCCACCACGGCCGCCCCGACCCGCGAGTCGAGCGGCGCAGGCGTCGTCCGGCTCACCCGGCTCTCGTCCCCGATGTCCACCGGCTGCATTGGGCGCCGTGTAGCAGATTCGCGAGCTCGTCCGTCACTCAACGCGGCAAGTGGACCGAGGCTCCGGCATTCGCATGAGCTCAGCAGCACTCATGGGCGCGTCAAGCCAGACGATCCGCGGGCTTCCACCGCCCCGTGCCGATTCGAGGGACGCATGCCATCTTTGCGACCATGACGTGGACGTACCTGCTCGATTGCCCGCATTGCGCGCATCCCAATCGCCAGGGCACCGGCCGCATCCCGTCGCCGTTTCAAGGCGCCGGAGGAGCCGCGAGGCCGAAGCCTGTGACCGTCCTCTGCAAGAACTGCGGAGAGGAATTCTCGGCGGAGCTCACCGAGATCCGATCGGTTCCGGCGGGGCCGGTGAACTGAGGGACGCTAGAGCGCCGCTTCCACGTTCTTCAGCACGGCGTCCGCCGCTTCCGTCGTGGAGAGGGTCCCGCC
>JBJMQN010000276.1:0-2431 GCA_045802665.1 Myxococcaceae bacterium
GTCGTCATCACGCCGTTGCCGAGCCCTTCGACGAGCTCCACGAAGCGGCTGGGTTTCGGCGGCGGTTGCGACTGCTCTACTTCTTCTGCCATCTCGAAGGCAGTCTATAGGGCACTTCCGGCGGGTGCGCGCGAAACTAGCGGCTGACGCGCGGGACCCGAGCGCCCACACCGCACAGCACCTCGTACGGGATGGTCTCCGACAGACTCGCGAGCTCCTCCACCGGGATCTCCTCGCTGCCCTGCCGGCCGAGCAGCACGACCTCATCCCCTACGGCCACTCCCGGGATGTCGGTCACGTCCGCCATCACCATGTCCATGCAGACGCGGCCCGCGATGGGCGCGCGCTTGCCGCGGATGAGCACGGAGGCCTTGCTGGAGTAGCCCCGGTCGTACCCGTCCGCGTAGCCGATGGGCAGCGTCGCGATGACCGACTCGCGCTTCGTGACGAACGTGCCGCCGTAGCTGATGGGCGTGCCTTTTGGGACGGTCTTCACGAAGGTGACGCCGGTCTTCCAGGAGAGGACCGGACGAAGCGCTGCCCTGCCCTTGAGCCACGAGGCCGGCTCCACGCCATAGAGGATGAGGCCCGGGCGGATGAGGTTCAGCTCCAGCCCGTCGCGCACCTCCGGCACATCGAGCACGCCCGCGGAGTTGGACAGATGACGGAACGAGGGGAAATAGCCCGCTGCCTTCATCTGAGCGTGCGCGGTCTTGAACTTCCGCAGCTGCTCGCCGGTGAGCGCCTGATCTTTGAGATCCGCGTTCGCGAAGTGGCTGAGCAGCCCGTCCAGCTCCACTTCCGGGAACTTCTTCGCGGTCTCGAGGAACGAAGGCAGCGCGTCGGGCAGCACGCCAATTCGCCCCATGCCGGTGTCGATCTTGAGGTGCGCCTTCACCTTCTTGCGCTGCCTCTTCGCGGCGGCTGAGAGCTCGGCGAGGTGATCTTCGCGGAAGATGGTGGGGATGAGGCCCAGCTCGACGATGAGCTCGTAGCCCCGGTCATAGGAGCCGCCGAGGACGAGGATGGGCGCCTTGACGCCCGCGTGGCGGAGCTCCAGGGCCTCTTCGATGATCGCGACGCCCAGAAAGCGCACCGCCTCGCCCTCCAGCGCGTGGGCTATTTCCACCGCGCCGTGGCCGTAGGCGTTGGCCTTCACCACGGCGAGCACGTCCACCTTCGGAGCGAGCGAGCGGATGGCGGCCAGGTTCCCTTTGAGCGCCTCGAGATCGATCTCCGCCCGGGTGGGCCGGATGGGGAGATCGAGGGCGCGCCGACGCGGCGGGGTGTGGCTCTGTTGAGACATGACGTGTGGTTTGGCCCGCGTTATCTCGCGCGTTATCTCGCGCGTTATCTCGGAGGAGCGCGCGGTGCGAGTACTGTCCGGAAGCGAGGCGGTCAAGCGAACCTTTCTGAAACTCGGCAAAGCCGGGTTTCTCCTTTCAGGAACGGCGTCGCCGGTCCTATCTTCCGCGGCTCTTTCACGGAGCGGGCCAGTCCGCTCACCGAAGCTCTGGAGCACCACAAGTTCATGGCAACGCACAAAGTTGGCGGCGAGGTGGACGCGTTCTGCACGCGCTGCAAGATGACCCTGGCCCACACGATCCTCGCGATGGTGGGAACGAAGATCGCCCGAGTGAAGTGCAATACGTGCGGCGGAGATCACGCGTACCGGAGCGCGCCCGGCGCCTCGACCAGCGCCGCCCCGAGAAAGCCGCGCGCGAGCGCCAAGGGTGATGCCCCGGCGAAGGTGGTGCTGGGCTGGACGCAGCGGATGGCCGAGCGCGACCCCGCGTCGGCGAAGAAGTACAGCGTGAAGGAGAGCTTCGCGGTGGACGATCTCATCGATCACCCGACGTTCGGCATGGGGTTCGTGACGCTGGTCCGCGGCGACAAGGTGGACGTGTCGTTCAAGACCGAGAAGAAGACGCTGATGCACGGCAAGGCGGGCGGCATCTCGCAGGACAAGCCGAAGTACGCGCCGCCGTCGTCCGCTCGGGCGGGTCCGGCGGACAAGCCGCAGGTCGAGGGCGATGAAGCCTCCGCACCCGCCGCCGAACCCTCCGAGGCCGCCGAGTCCACTCCCGAAGGCTAAAGCTGCTAAGTCACTGAAGGCTTATGCGGGGAGCGGGTCTCTTCTTCTGCGTCGGGTTGTGCGCGCTGAGCGCGTTCGCGAGCCCTCCCCGGCTCTCCGTCCAGCCGAGCGCGATCGTGCTCGGCAAAGACGGCCAGGTGCAGATCCGCGTCGACGATGCGGACGGGCCGCTCCACTCGTCCGCGTCGGTGGGAAAGCTGACCCTCGTCGAGGAGCGCGGTGACAGCCACAGCTTCGTGTGGACGCCGCCGCAGATCCGCTACCCGATGACGGCGGTGCTGATGTTCTGGACCTCGGTGCGCGATCCCGAGGTCGCCATCGCGCGCATCCCGCTCA
>JBJMQN010000277.1:0-2364 GCA_045802665.1 Myxococcaceae bacterium
ACCCGTCCCGCATCCACCAACCCAACGAACTTTCCGAACTCGGGGCCTGAGAGCTTCACGCTGCCGAAATCCTTCACCAGGCCTCGCAGCTCATTGACCGCCCACTTCGCGACGAGCTTGCCGTTCGGGTTCACGTGCAGCGCTTCGTGGACGTACGTCGCCAGGTCGTTGTCCGCGATGAGCACGTCCGCGTCGTCTTCACTGACGCCATGCCGGAGGAAGTTGTCGAAGTGGCTCGCCGAAGCGGGGACGGTCTGGAAGATCTCCGCGCGCAGCTCCGCTCGGGACCTCTTCGGCGCCGCAGGCTTGCTTTCGGTCTTCGGCTTCTTCTCGGTGCGCTCCTGCTTCTCCGGCGCCTTCGCCCAGGTGTCCTTCAGCGTGATGGTCCGGTTGAACACCGGCGCGCCCGGCTTGCTGTCCACGGGGTCTACGAAGAAGTAGCCCAGGCGCAGGAACTGGTAGTGCTGCCCGGCCTTCGCCTCGGAGATCAGCGCCGGCTCCACTCGCGCGTTCTTCGCGAGCTGCAGCGACTCCGGGTTGAGCACCTTCAGGAAGTCGCCTTCCGCATCGGGCTGCTCCACGGAGAACAGCCGATCGTAGAGGCGCACTTCGGCCGCGACGGACTTGCTCGCGTGGACCCAGTGCAGCGTCCCCGGGATCTTCCGCTTGTCCGCCGGATCTCCGCCTTTGCTGTTCGGATCGTAGCTGCAGCGCAACTCCACCACTTCGCCCGCGGCGTTCTTCACCACGTCGTCGCACTTGATGACGAACGCGCCGTTGAGCCTCGTCTCCCAACCCGGGGCGAGACGACGCCAATCCTTCGGTGGGACCTCAGCGAAGTCCTCGCGTTCGATGAGCACCTCGCCACCGAAGGGAACGCGCCGGCTGCCGCGCGCCGGTTCACCGGGCCACCACGGGAGCTCCAGCTCTTCCACCTTGCCGGCGGGCCAGTTGGTGATCGTGACCTTCAGCGGATTGAGCACCGCCATCGCCCGAGGCGCGCGCTTCTCGAGATCGGATCGGATCGCGAACTCGAACTTGCCGATGTCGACGAGGCTGTTGTTCTTCGCGACGCCGATGAGCTCCGCGAACTCTCGCAGCGCCTCCGGGGTCACGCCGCGCCGCCGCATGCCGGCGATCGTCGGCATCCGCGGATCGTCCCAGCCGGACACGCGCTTCTCCTGCACCAGCTGCAAGAGCTTCCGCTTCGACATCACCGTGTAACCGAGTGCCAGCCGAGCGAACTCGTACTGCCGCGGCCGCGGATCCCACGGCCCGAGGTTGTCGAGCACCCAATCGTACAGCTCGCGGTTCGTCTCGAACTCCAGCGTGCAGATCGAGTGCGTCACGCCCTCGTGCGCGTCCTCCAGCGGATGCGCGTAGTCGTACATCGGGTAGATGCACCACTTGTCGCCGGTCCGGTGATGGTGCGAATGGCGGATCCGGTAGAGCAGGGGATCGCGCATGAGCACGTTCGGATGGCTCATGTCGATCTTCGCGCGCAACACCGCCTCGCCGTCCTTCATCTCGCCCGCGCGCATCTTCTCGAACAGCTTCAGATTCTCTTCGACGCTGCGGTTGCGGAACGGGCTGTTCACGCCCGGCTTGTCGAAGTTGCCGCGGCCCTCGCGGATCTGATCCACGTTCTGGCTGTCGACGTACGCCTTGCCGTCTTTGATGAGGCGGATGGCGCAGCTGTACATCTGCTCGAAGAAGTCAGAGGCGTAATAGAGGTGCTTGCCCCAGTCGAAGCCGAGCCAGTGCACGTCCTTCGCGATGTTCTCGACGTAGATCTGCTCTTCGGTGGTGGGGTTGGTGTCGTCGAAGCGAAGGTGTGTCCGGCCGCTGAACTGCTGAGCGAGCCCGAAGTTCAGGATGATCGACTTGGCGTGGCCGATGTGGAGAAAGCCGTTCGGCTCGGGCGGAAAGCGGGTCACGACCTTGCCGCCGTTCTTGCCGGCCGCGAGGTCCGCCTCGACGATCTCCGAGAGGAAATTGCTGCGACGCTCGTTCATTTGAGGGCGGGAAGTAACACCGAACCGTGCATCCTTCCAACGGATCTACCGACGCGAAGGTCAGGCCGTCACTGACTGAAGCATTCGCACCGGACCTGCCGCTCGGACCCTCGAGAGCTGTTCGGCATCCTTCAGGAAGAGCGACCCCGCGAAGCCCAGCGAGTTGATCGAGATGTCCTCGAAGCACTCACGCGTGCGCGGGACGATCATCAGCCAGCGGCGGGTGGCGAGCAGGTTGTAGACGGCGCCGTGGTTGAGTCGGTGGAACGAAGTCAGCGCGGCTTCGTATTGCCGATGCCCGTCCGTTGCTTTCGCCGGCAGGTGTGAAATCGCCGCAGGGAACGGCAGC
>JBJMQN010000278.1:0-8949 GCA_045802665.1 Myxococcaceae bacterium
ACGACAGCTGCAGTGGACGCGGCGGCAGCTTCCAGACGTCGACCGGGGGCGACTGGATCAGCGACGCGAGGAACGGGCCCGACTCGGCCGAAGCCGCGATGCGAGCGAGATCGAACCTGCGGTAGCGCACGATCCCACCCGCGAAGCTCGCCGCGACGTCTCCACCGCTCCCCTTCCCTCCCTGAGCCAGCGCATGCGCCGCGAGTGACAGCTTCAGCGCGTCGTAACGATCCTCGAGGATGAAGCGGCAGGCCTCCGCCGTCAGCACCACCGCCCGAGCGCTGCTGCCCATCCCGAGCTTCCGCCCGCCTTCCCCAACCGGCGACGGAGACAGCGCGAGATCGAACCCGAGCGCCTCTTTCCCATGCGCCCTGAGCGCGAGATCGATCGTTCGCGCCACGAAGGAAAACTCTGGCGGCACCTCGCCCGACCAGTTGGCGCCCAGCGGCGTGGTCATCGCGTGCACCGCGCCTTCGGTCAGGAGGATCCGGACCTCACGGTCATCCCGCCGCTTCACGTGAGCGAAAGTGCGCGGACCGACGCAGGCAATGCGGGCAGTGCCGCCCCACAACACCGCGTACTCGCCGGAGAGGAACAACTTGCCGGCCGCTGAGAGCGCTCGTTCCACGGAAGAAGAGACTCAACGGCAGCGGCGTGCCGCGCAAGTTCCATGTGCAGCGCCGGCCCGATGGCCAGCCGGTGCTCGCTCGCTCAGTCGACGACGACCGCATCCCCGCCGACGTGGCACCTCACTACCTCGTCCGCTCCGCAGGACTTCGCGAGCTCCTCCGCCTGAGCAGCGTGCTTGTCCGTGGTGAGGATCACCGGATTGGGCCCGGCATCCAGCGTGAAGTACGCCTGCAGCCCGTTCCTCCGCTCCTGCCGCAGGCGATGAATCACCTCCAGCGTCTTCGGCATCAGGTAGCAGAGCGGCGGGTTCGCGGCCAAAGCGGTCGCATGCATCCGCCACGCGTTTCGCTCCGAGAGCTCTCCCAACGCGGTGAAGTCCTTCGCGCGGATGGCGGCGATGGCTCGGGGCAGCTCCTCTTCCGCGTCCTTCGTCCACGCCGGGTAGTACGGCGAGGTCTCGACGGTGTTCTTCATCCCGTCGCGCGATTTGGTCTCTTTCTCCTCGCGCGAGACCATCGCCACGAACATCCGCAGCTCGGGCCAGTGGCTTTCGTCGAAGACCTGCTCCGCGTAGCTGTCCTCGCCGTCCGAACGGGTTCCCTTGCGCCAGACGCAGACCCCGCCCTGAATGCTCCGGCACGCCGAGCCGGATCCCCGCCGCGCGAGGATGGACTCCGCCTTCACGTCGCGCGGGAGCTCCGCCGCCGCTCGTGCAGCGACCGCCAACGCAGCGAAGCCGGCCGCGCTGCTCGCCAGTCCCGCCGCCGCTGGAAAGTCTCCATGCGAGATGACGCGCGCGAAGCCGACGCCTTTCGCCTGCGCGCGAACGAGCTCCAGCAGATCGACGACCCGCTGCCGTTCGGACCCTTGAGCGGTCTTGCCGTTGAGCTCGACTTCATCCGAGGGCGCGCCCCACTCCACGCTCGTCGTCACCTTCAGCGGCGCGAGCGTGAGCGAGAGGCTGGACTGGTGCGGAAGAATCAGCCGTTCGTCGCGCTTTCCCCAGTACTTCACCAGCGCGATGTTGGGATGGGCGACGGCCGTTCGTTGCATTCGTCAGTTCACACGCGGGGCCGAAGCTGCTCCATCCGACGAGCAGAGCTCTTCGAGCCACGATTGCGCGAACGCATAGAGCTCTTCGATCTCCGCCAGCCTCGCCTCGGCGTTGAGACCGTCCGAATAGCCCAGATCGCAAGCGATGAGCATCATCGTTTCGACCCGCGCGAGCGACGCGACCGCCACCTCGAGCTGATCCATCACCACCAGCGAGACGCCATAGGGGTCAGGCTCGGCTTCAGCCCGCCGCAGCGTGAACATCAGCCGGCACGCTTCGCGCTGAATGTCGTCCGCGAGGACCGGCTCTTTCTTCCGAAGCTTCGACGTCGCGCGGAAAAGCTCCACCGTCAAACTGCGCGCCTGATCCACCGCCTCTGCTCGTCCATCCATGTGTCTTCCCCCCTGCGAGTGTGACGCGCGAACTGTACGAAGGGGGTCTGACACTGCCGCACAGCGGCTGATCAGAATCGCGCGCTCAACGAGACCACCGCGCCGGCAGGCAGCACGATGGCGGAGACGGACGGAGCATCGTCGCGGCGCACGAAATACCAGACCACGCCACCTGCCGCCGCGAGCACGCCCGCGCCGATCAGCGCCTGGCCGATGAGCAGCTTGGACTCCTCCGCTTTCTGCTGGCTCTGCGCCTCGGTGTACGTGAAGCCGGAGAGATCGCGGGACAGGAAGCTGCGAGCGCTCAGCGTCAGCGCGACGCCGCCCAGCGCCGCCGCGGCGCCCGCTCCGGTCACCACCCACGGCGCGAACGATGAGCCTCCGGGAGAAGAGCTCGCAATTTCCGTCGGAGGCACCTCGGCGGTCTTCGCGAGGCCCAGCTCCACTCGGCATTGATCGAAGAACGCCTTCGCCTTCGCGGACACGAGCTTTGGGAGCTGAGCGTTCGGATCCAGCGCCAGCGCGCGCTTGAATGACCGGCCCGCGAGCTCCCTATCCCCGGTCTCGAACGAAAGCCGCCCTTCAAGCATCGCGATGGCGACTTCGTCCTCCGGCGTGTTGCCCTGCCAGTCGCGGGCCTTCTTCAGCGTGGAGCCAGCCTCTTCGTACTCGAGTCCGTCGAACAGCCGCTGCGCCGCCGGGAGATAAGGGTTCTTCGTCTCAGCGAACGCGGCAGTGGCGACGAGGATCAGCGCGCAGACGAGGACTCTCACCAGCTCACCTCGTTGATGAGCTGTCCGGATTTCGCTGGGAGCGTCTGGTTGGTGTGAGCCATCGGCGCGGAGGGCGGCAGCGTGATGAGGGACAGCTGCGACTGGGCAGGGTTGCCGGGGAGGTCACACGTCGAGACGAAGCTGACGGTGCCATTCTGCTGGAACACGAACCCGCTGCTGAAGGCCTTCGCCGGGACGTTCGCCGCGCAGGCATCGGTGAAGGAGGGCGTCACCGGCATTCCAAAGCCCCCGTCGTAGGGCATCGTGACGAGCGCCACCAATTGACCGCCCTGAACCAAAGCAACCTGCGGCGTGACGCCGATGAAGCTGCCCGGGACGACGTAGTCGTTGGTGCCGAACGCGCCGCCCGCCGCGAAGCCGAGACCGCCGTCAGGCTGCCATTCCGCTCCACGCACGAATCCACTCAGGCCGTTCCCCGGGTTCGACACCGCCATCTCCTCGCGACCGTTCAGGTCCAAGTCGCCGAGCCGCACCGCGCCACCGAGCGGGCCGGCCGAAGGGAAGAAGAACGGACGAGCCCGAAGCAGACCACCATCGGATGCGACGACGTCGCGCCCGAGCACCAAGCCCTGCGCGACGGCGCCACCGTCCAACGGGTACCCGAACACGGCGAAGTCCGCCAGACCGTCTGAGTCCACATCCCCGAGCGGTGACGTTCGCGCATCCCTCGACGGGCTCACACCCACGGAGATCTCGATCGCAGGTTTGAATGGCGCGCCGCCGACGAGGGTGAGCACCGCGGAGCTCGCGCCGCCAAACGTGCAGGTCGTGACCACGTCGTCATCGCCGTCGCCGTCCACGTCTCCGACCGAGTCGATGCCGCCCGGGATGCAGACGTTGGGCGAGGAGCCCACGCGCGTCTCGACGACACCCGCCATCGTGGTCGACAGGCCGCTCAAGCAGATGACATCGCCGATGGCGGTGATGGGATTGGCGCCCACGTAGAGGTCCTCGACGCCGTCCTTGTTGCAGTCGCCGGTGGTGAGTCCGACCGTAGCCGACAGCCCTGCGTCGAGGCGGTCCGGGATGACGGTTCCGTTGGCTCCGCCGCGCGATTGAAACGTCAACGTCTGGGTCGGGTGGACGCCGTTCGCGAGCACGACATCCGAGAAGCCATCGTGGTCGACATCCGCGGGGATCCGGTGCGCGTCCACGTACCGCCTCGGGCTCACCGCGCACTTTCCTTCCGCGCACGCGCGCACCCAGAAGAGCGTGCGGTCCGAGGTGAACGTGGACATCGGCAGGGACGCCACCGTGTTCGTGCCCGCGTCCGTCTCCCTGCAGCCGCCGTCGAGCCCCCCGCCAATCTCGCAGCGAACGACGCTGTACGTCACCGGCACGGCGCAGATCGAGCCCGCATCCACGGCGGTCCAGATCACGTTCACGGGAGCGCCTGCCGCCGCGCCGAAATGCTTTCCGTTCACCGGCCCGAGGAGAGACGGCGGTGCTGGAAAGCAGCTCCCCGCATCGAAGCCTGCATCGAAGCCCGCGTCGAAGCCCGCGTCGAAGCCCGCGTCGTCATCCGGCTCGATCGAACAGCTCTCCTGGCAGTGGCCCTCGCAGCACACGAGGCCTCCGCCGCAGGTGCCGTCCACGTCGCAGCGCGTTCCCACGAAAGTTCGATCGAGGTTCGTGCACGCGCCGACTGCGAAGGCAGCGACGACGGTCAACAGGACGCGAGGGCGCATGGGCGGTCCGCGAGGTTAATCCAGAACGACGGCACCGGGGTGCGCTCGCGAGCAGCGCGCGAGTCCTCGGAGCGACGCTCAGCGCTCAGGTCGTTACATCGATGCGGCTTTTGAAGCACTGCAGCCCCGCTCGGCGGAGCTTGGGGAGCACGCGTTCCGGGTCCGCGAACAGTCCAATCACCGCCCCGCCGTCTCCGCCCGCGCCGGTGAGCTTGGCGCCTTGCGCGCCGAGCTCCCTCATCCCGTGCACCACCGAATCGATCCGCTGCGACGAGAGCCCGAGCGCGGACAGCAGCCCATGGTTCATGTTCATCAGATCGCCCAGTGACGGAGCGTCACCCTCTTCGATCGCGAAGCGCGCGTCCTCGACCAGCGCGGCGATGGACGAGAAGATCCGATCGTAGCGCGCGGGCCATTGCTCTTTTCGCGTGCGCAGCGCCGCGACGGTTGCCTTCGTGCCGGTCCGCTCGCCGGCGATCGCGATGACGAGCTCCAGCGGCTTCTTCGCCTTCACCGCTTCCGCGTGCCCCACGGCCTCTCCGGGAGCGCGCCGGTAATAGAGGAGCTCGCCGCGAGCGGACGTCGTGTGATCCACGCCCGACGGCGTCCCGTGAAACTCCTTCTCCATCAGGAACGCGAGCCGCTGCACTTCCTCGACTGAAGCTTCTCGTCCGGCCGCCTGAAGCAGCAGCCTCGCCGTCGCCACCGCCAGCGCGCCAGACGACCCCAGCCCCATCGACAATGGGATCTGCGAGCTGAGCTCCACCTTCACCTCCGGGGAGCCGACCTCTCGCGCGACCTTGTCAAAGGCGGCTTGAAGGAGCTTCCGAGCCGCGGCAGAGGCGCCAGCGGGCATCACGAGCTCGCACCGCTTCGAAGGGGTGGCCGTCGCCGTCACGCCGAACGACAGCGGCGCCGCGAGCGCGGGATGTCCGTACACGACCCCGTGCTCTCCGAGGAGGATCACCTTCCCCGGGCCGAAGGCGGTCAGCGTCGTGGGCCGTCGCCGAACGTCACGCCGGACGTCACCTCGAGCCATTCGGCTTCGAACGTCGCCGGAGGACTCAGGGTTCGGCGCCCGCCGCTTCGCCATCACCCGGTTCCGGTGGCCGCCAGCGCCATCTCTTTGGCGAGGAGCTCACGCGCGCGTTCGACCTTCACGTGCGCCGGGCCCGCCATCACCATCAAGTTCGCGATCTTCTCGACGTAGTCGCCGCGCGCACCGGCGGTCACCGCGACGCACCGCGCGTGCAGCGCCATGTGGCCCTTCTGAATGCCCACCGAGCCCAGCGCCCGCACCGCGGCGAAGTTCTGCGCGAGCCCCACCGCCGCGAAGATCTGCGACAGCTCCTGCGTGTTCGACACGGACAGGATCTTCATCGCCGCCTGCACGCCCGGGTGAACCTTGATGGGTCCGCCCACGGTGCCCAGCGCCAGCGGCAGCTCGATGCGGCCGACCAGGTGTCCCTCTTCGAGGTGCCAGGTGGAGAGCGGCCGGTACTGTCCGCCGCGGCAGGCGAAGGCGTGCGCCCCCGCTTCGATCGCTCGCCAGTCCTGACCGGTGGCGATGGCGACCGAGTCGATGCCGTTCATCACGCCCTTGTTGTGCGTGGCTGCCCGGTAGGGATCCGCCTGCGCGAAGCGGGACGCCTGCGCGATGCCCATGGCGATGTCCTCGCCCGGCATGTCGAAGTCCGCCAGCATCGGCACGGGGATGCGGCACATCGCGCGCGCGAGCCGCCGGTCCGCGAGGTTCGAGAGGATGCGAAGGTAGACGCGGCCGCCGGTGATCTGCTCGATGAGCGGCGCGACGCCTTCGGCGACGGTGTTGATGAGGTTCGCCCCCATCGCGTCCTGCGTGTCGATGAGGATGTGGACCACGAGCAGCGGCTCGCCGCGCGGACCTTCCGGAGCGGGCAGCACGCGCACTTCCACGTCCTTCGCCCCGCCGCCGCGCCGGACCATCGCCGGGTGGAAGCTGTTGGCGAGCGCGAGGATCTGCTCCTTGTGCGCCTTGATGATCTCCGAGGCCTCGGTCGGGTCGCCGTAGTTGGTGACCTGGATCTGGCCGATCATCATCGACTCGTCCGCTTCAGCGACGAAGCCGCCGGACTCGCGGACGATCTTCGCGGCGAACGACACCGCGGCCACGACGGACGGCTCCTCCACCGCCATCGGCACGATGTAGTCCCGGCCGTTCACGGTCAGGTTCAGCCCCAGCCCCAGCGGGAGCGAGAACGTACCCAGCGCGTTCTCGATCATCTGGTTCGCGGTGTCGTGCGCGAGCGGCGCGTCCCCCGAGAGCTGCGCGACCTCCTCCTCCGTCAGACCGAACATCCGGGCGATCTTCTGCCGACGCTCTTCGAGCGACAGCTTGTGAAACCCGGAGAGTCGAGACGTCACCTGCTCGGACATTTCTGCTCCTTCAAGTACAGCGCGGCGCGACCCTTACAACGAGGTCACCCAATCCTTCAATTCTCCCGTGACGACGCGAGGCCGTTCACGGAGATCGCTCACCTTCCGGCTCCCGGTGAGCAACAGCGCATGCTTCACGCCCGTCAGCACCACTTCCAACGCCCGGTCCGCGGCTTCAAACCCACCGGCCTGCTGCGCCTTGAACAACGGCAGCGCCATCCCGGCGAAATCCGCGCCGAGCGCCAGCGCCTTCGCCGCATCCAGCCCGTCGCGAATCCCGCCCGAGGCGATGAGCGTCACCTGCGTGCCCACCGCTTTGCGCACCGTCGCGATCGCGGCCGCCGTCGGGATGCCCCACGAGGAGAAGGTCTCGCCCACTTCAGCGGCGGGACCTTCAGCGCGGAGCTGCTCGACACGCACCCAGGAGGTGCCGCCGAGACCCGAGACGTCGATGACCCGAACGCCCGCGTCCACCAGCCGCCGAGCGACGTGCGGCGAAATCCCGCACCCGGTCTCCTTCACCAGAAGCTTCCCCGGCATCGCCTTCGCGAGCTTCTCGATCGCCTGATAGCCGCCGCGGAAATCCCGGTCGCCCTCGGGCTGGGTGAGCTCCTGGCCTGCGTTGAGGTGCACGGCCATTCCATCCGCGGAGATCGCGTCCATCAGCCGCCGCACGCCGTCGACGCCGGACCGCACCGCCTGCGTAAGGCCGATGTTCCCGATGACCACCGTGTTCGGCGCGACTTCGCGGATCTGAAAGCTCGGCGCTCGGGAGGGATCGTCCAGCATCGCCCGCTGGCTGCCCACGCCGAACGGAAGCCCATGCTTCTCCGCGAGGCGCGCGAGATCGCGGTTCACCTGGCCCGCTCGGTCGGTGCCGCCGGTCATGCCGGTGACCATCAGCGGCGCCTTCAGCTTCTTGCCGAAGAGCTCGGTGGAGAGTTCGAGATCCGTGATTGCCAGCTCCGGCATGGCGCAGTGCACCAAACGCACATCGCCCAACAGGGTGCGA
Organism: Myxococcaceae bacterium; assembly: GCA_045802665.1. Classification (GTDB taxonomy): domain Bacteria; phylum Myxococcota; class Myxococcia; order Myxococcales; family Myxococcaceae; genus JBJMQN01. The sequence goes on from JBJMQN010000278.1 coordinate 7,986, forward strand.
TTCTGGACGGGCTCCACCTCTGCACTGGCGCAGAGATCCAGGTGGGCGTCCTTACGTCGGGCTGTGGCGTCGTCGGGCATCGGACCGTTCAATTCGTGCTAAGTGCCCGAATGAGCAAGGATTTGTTAGCAGCGGTGGGACCCTGACGCAAGGCAGGAAGGGCTGTTCAGCCTTCTGGTTGAGATGAGCGGTTCGATGTCCTGCCCGAGCGGTCACCCTCATTGGCGAGATTACAGATGCCTCCGGTGAGCAGTACGCCTGACAGGCTGGCGGTGTTTCTCCACAGCGGAGACTACGACCGCGTACATCAGGGACTCTCCATCGCCGCGGCCGCGGCGGCCTCTGGCAGGCCCGTGCAGATCTACTTCTTCTGGTGGGCGCTCGAACGTCTGGTGCAGGACCGGCTGGATGAACCGGATCTCCGCGAGGACGTGGCGGACCGGTTCGAGCGCCGCCAGACGCCCACGCTCAGGCAGCTCCTCGAGCACGTCCGGTCTTCCGGCACGTGTCAGGTGATGGCGTGCACGGGATCGCTGGGCCTCGTCGCTGATCCGGACGCGGTGGCGAAGAAGGTGGACCGGCTCGTCGGGTGGAGCACGATCCTCAAAGAGACCGCCGGTGTGATCGACCGGTTCTATCTCTGAGCTAGAGGTCTTCTTCGGAGGACGTGTTCACGTGGCGGACGAGAATCACCACCGCCCACGTCGCGAACAGCAGCCCGAGAACTCCGGCGCCCGGCCAGTTGCTGCGTTCGAACCAGAGGGCGCTGAGCAGCGCGACGAGGAGAGCAATCCCCGAGAGCGTGAGCGCTTCGCGTTCCGTCATGCGCGGATGATACGGGAAGCCCAGGCACCTCCGTTTCGAACGTCTCAGGTCCGCACGCCGAGCAACCGGGAGAGCTCTCTTCGGTGATCCGGGTTGACGGCGCCTACATCGATCGGCAAGTTCCCGCGCCTTTGCCCAG
>JBJMQN010000279.1:0-3132 GCA_045802665.1 Myxococcaceae bacterium
CGCGCAGCTCATCGAGCAGGGCACGGTGGAAGTGGCGCCGCTCGCGTTCATGCGCGGCCGGACGCTGAACGACGCGTTCGTGATCCTCGACGAGGCGCAGAACACCACGGTCGAACAGATGAAGATGTTCCTCACCCGCCTTGGCTTCAATTCGAAGGCGGTGGTGACGGGCGACGTGACGCAGGTCGATCTTCCGGTGGGAAGAAAGAGCGGCCTCACGCATGCGGTGAACATCCTGCGGCCAGTGGACGGCATCTACTTCGCGCACTTCTCGGACACGGACGTGGTGCGGCATCCGCTCGTTCAGGAAGTGATTCGCGCGTACGAGAAGAGCGAAGACGCGCAACGGCAGGCGGAAGAGGCGGAGAAGGCCGCAGCGGCGAACATCGACTCCGCGGGGTCGGAGAAGTAGGCAGACGCGCGCACAAGCAGGCGGCTAAACGTGCGAGAGGGCGGGGACTTTTCTCGCGTCTCGCGGGTTGAAGCGCACGGCGAGGCTCACTAGGGTCTCCCCTCTGCCATGGCCGACCCGGCGTCACCTACACCTCCGAAGGACGCCTCTCCGGAACAGCTCGGTTTCAAGCTCCCACCTCAGTGGAGCGGCCGCGTCGCCAACTTCGCGCTGCTCGCGGTCATCGCGGTCGCCTGCACGTTCATCCTCTCGCCGGGCTTGTACAGCCAGCAGATCCCGGAGCTCGGGCCGCAGGATGTGGGCAAGCCGTTCCGTTCGACGTCGCCGTACGGGTTCAAGGCAGGCCGCGACTACGACCTTCCTGACAGCACCACGACCGAGCAGCGCCGCCAGGAAGCGCGCGCTCAGATCGTCCCCGTCTACGACTACAACCCGGCGGTCGTCTCCGAGATCCGCGCCAGCGTCGGCGAAGCCTTCGCGCAGATGCACGCGGTGGTGGACCAGTGGGACGCGGAGCAGAAGAAGCTGAGCGACGAGGCCGCGGCTCAGGGCACGAAGAAAAAGAAGCCGGAGTCGGACGCCGCAGCGGAGGACACCCTCGAAGTCCGTCTGCGCGCCGAACGAAAAGCGTTCGAGCAGAAAGCGTTCCCGTTGGAGGACGAGGACTTTCAGGCGCTCGTCACCGCGAAGTTCAGCAAGGAGGCGGAGGCCGCGACGCTTTCGTTGATTGAGCGAGCGTATCCGCCCACCGACAACAACATCCCCGCCGCGGTGGTGAACTCGCGCGACGAGCTCACCCAGGCGAGCGCCACCGCCATCACCGTGCGGCCCGTCGGCGCTGGCAACGAGTACCGCGTCTCGGCGCTGGCCCCTTCCGTCCTCGATGTCCGTGAAGCGCGCGCCGAGCTGGATCGCTTCGCCTCCATCCCCGGAAACCTGCTCCCGGATTCGCCCGGTACGCTGAAGCGGGCGGTGCTGCGCCTCGCCAAGCGCCAGATCCGCCCAAACCTCACCATCAACCTCGCCGAGACCGCCGCCCGCCGAAACGCCGCCGCGGCTTCCGTGAAGGACGTGGTCGTCAGCATCAAGAAGGGCGAGAAGGTCTTAGGCGACGGCGAGCTCATCACCGAGTCGCATCTCATGAAGATCGGCGTCATGCGCGCGCAGACCGACCGGCTGGATCTGTTCCAGCTTCAGCTCGGTGGCGCGGGCATCGTCGCGCTGGTGATCGGCGCTGCGTACGCGTTCAACAAGGCGGCGTTCCGGCGCTTCCGGCCGACGCGCAAAGACGGAATCCTCCTGGGGCTCCTGCTCATCTCGATGCTCGGCTTCGTGCACCTCTGGATGACGGTGAGCGAGGCGATCCATGACCGCTACCCGGACGTGCCGCTGGAGGCGCTCTACTTCGCGGTGCCGGTCGCCGCGGGCGCCATGCTGGTGCGGTTCATCCTCTCGGAGGAGCTCGCGCTGTTCTTCGCGATCGTCCTCTCCGTCCTCGCGGGCGTGATGCAGGGCAACTCACTCTCGTTCGGGATCTACGCGCTGGTGGGTTCGCTCGTCGCAGCGGATCGCATCAAGCGAGCGCGCGATCGCCTCGGCATCTTCAAGGCCGGCCTCATCACCGGCCTCGTCAATGCGTGCACGGTGCTGTGTCTCGCGTTCGCGGAAGGAAAAGGGCTTCAGACCGAGAGCTGGGTGACGGCGCTGTTCGCGCTGGTGGGCACGAGCATCGGCGTGCCGGTCGTACTGATGACGCTCACGCCGCTCATCGAGGCGTCGTTCGGGTACGCGTCAGACATCAAGCTGCTCGAGCTCGCGAACCTGAATCACCCGGCGCTCAAGGAGCTCATCGTCCAGGCCCCGGGCACCTACCACCACAGCATCATCATGGGCTCGCTGGTGGAGGCGGCGGCGGAGAACATCGGCGCCAATCCGCTCCTTGCACGTTCTTGCGCCTACTACCACGACATCGGCAAGGGCCGGAATCCGCTCTACTTCGGTGAAAACCAGAAGGGCGACAACCGGCATGACACGCTCGCGCCGGCGATGAGCGCGGTGATCATCAAGCGGCACGTGACCGAAGGGCTGGAGATGGCGCGGCAATACAAGCTGCCCAAGCTCGTCGCGGACGCGATCCCTCAGCACCACGGCACGCGCGTCGTCGGCTACTTCTTTCACAAGGCCACGAAGGAACAGGAAGGCCGCGAGAATCCGCAGCCCATCGACGAGAGCGTCTACCGCTACCCGGGCCCCAAGCCGCAGTTCCGCGAGGCCGCGCTGGTGATGATCGCCGACGCCGTCGAGGCCGCCTCCCGAGCGATGCCCGAGCCCACCAGCCCCAAGCTTCAGGCGCTGGTGCAGAAGCTCATCAACGGCATCTTCAGCGAAGGGCAGCTCGATGAGTGCGAGCTCACGCTGAAGGACTTGAACCTCATCGCGCAATCCTTCGTGAACACGCTCGAGGGCATCTACCATGCGCGCCCGCAGTACCCGCCCGGAGCGGTGTCGCCGAGGATGTCCGACTCGAAGATCCCGCCGCTGCAGTCCGTGGGTTCCAAGCTGTCCGACGGCAAGCGCCCCGCGGGGACGTGATGAATCAGGTGAGCGTGGAAGTCGCCCACACAAAGGGCGGCCGGCACGAGAAGCTGCTTCGTACGCGCTCGCTGGAGTTCATGAAGAAGTTGAAGCTCCGCAACGCCGAGCTCTCCGTGTCGCTGGTC
>JBJMQN010000280.1:0-2674 GCA_045802665.1 Myxococcaceae bacterium
CGGCGGCGTACGTCGCGGCGTCCGGGATCGGCGTGCAGGCGGAAGGCAAGCTCGAGGGCTTCCTTCAGTCCGCGGAGGAGCTCGGCGATCTGAATCCGGACGCGATCGGAGAGAGACAGAACCCGGGGATCCTCGCGGCGGCCGGGGTCCCGCGCGCCATTCCATCCGTGAAGCAAGCACCCGTCGTGCTCATCGGCGCGAGCGGCACCGACGGCGTCATCCTCTGGCGCACCGAGAACGGCTGCGCGGGATGCTTCGATCGCACCGCCGCGTCGCTCACAGCCCCGCCACACGACGGCCAGAGCGTTACCCTTGGAGCCCTCGCCGCGCTCTGCGTCCAGCGCGCCGCCCTGAACCTCGCCCCTCTTCTCGGTGCCCACGCGCTGACCTCCGACGGAACGCTCCGTCCGTTCGAACTTCTCCGCTGCGAGGACCACGCGGCATGAACTACGCGCATGGCCCCGTCCCTGTCTCCGGCGCGGTGGATCTCGTCGGCAACACGCCGCTGCTCCGGTTCCCGCAGTTCGAGCCGCCCGGCGTGGAGCTCTACGCGAAGCTCGAGTTCTTCAATCCGGGTGGCAGCGTGAAGGATCGCGCCGCTCGGCAGATGGTGCTCCACGCGCTGCAGACCGGCGAGCTGTCCGACGAGAAGATCCTGATCGACTCCACCTCCGGCAACACGGGCGTCGCGTACGCGTGGCTCGGGGCGGCGCTGGGTTTTCGCGTGCAGCTCGTGATGCCTTCCAATGTGAGCGCCGCTCGCAAGCAGATCACCGCGGCATATGGGGCGGAGATCATCTACTCGGATCCGCTGGAGGGCAGCGACGGCGCCATTCGCCACGTCCGAAAGCTCGTCGCCGAAAATCCGGAGCGCTACTTCTATCCGGACCAGTACTCGAACCCCGAGAACCCGAACGCGCACTACCTCGGCACAGCGCTGGAGATCTGGGAGCAGACGGACGGGCGGGTCACGCACTTCGTCGCGGGGCTCGGCACGACCGGGACCGTGATGGGCTGCGGGCGCCGCTTCAAGGAGCTCAACCCGGAGATCAAAGTCCTCGCGCTGGAGCCGGAGGAGCCGTTCCACGGGCTGGAGGGCCTCAAGCACCTCGCCACGAGCATCGTGCCCGGCATCTATGATCCGAAGCTCATCGACGGGACGATCTTCATCCCCACCGACGAAGGCTGGGATGTGACCGAACAGCTCTTCACGAAAGCGGGAGTGTCCGTGGGCCACAGCTCAGGTGCGGCGATGGCGGGTGCGCTGCGCATCGCAAACGAACTCTCTTCGCGCGATGAAACAGGAATTGTCGTCACCCTGTTTCCCGATCGAGCGAGCCGCTACTTCGAACCGCTGCTCTGGAAACCCCGATGAACTCGCCGCTCCCCGACATCTCCGAGCTGGGTCCGCTGCTCCGCCACCTCGAGGCCTGCTACCCGAACGAGGGCTGCGGCGTGATCCTGAAAGGTCCGGGCGGCTTCCGCGTGGTCCCGCTGGAGAACGTCTACGACCGCTACCACGCGATCGATCCCGAGCAGTTCCCGCGCACCGCTCGGACCGCGTACCTCATCGATCCGCGCGCCTGGCTCAAGCTCTCCACCGAAGCAGAAGGCCGCGGCGAAGCGGTGTCCCACATCGTCCATTCGCACGCGGACGTCGGGGCCTACTTCTCTGATGAGGACAAGGCGATGGCTGCTCCCGAAGGCCAACCCCTACATCCGGGCGTCGGCTACCTCGTGGTCGCGGTCAACCGGGGCCGTGTCGACAATGCACGCCTTTTTCAATGGGCGTCCGGATCATATTTTGAGGTCCCGATCGAGCTTCCGAGCAGCCGAGCGTCGTAATTCTCTTTCTGCCGCGCGGACTTGCAGAGCAGGTAGGCGTCCGGAACCAATTGTGGGCGCTATTTGAGATTCATCCACAAGTGGTCTATAAAGCGCCGTCTTTTAGTGACGGCCGCGCCATTTCGGAGCGGTCTTTGAGGACGCGATGGCGCAAAATTCCGGTTTTACCGTTTGGCTCACCGGCATGTCCGGCACCGGCAAGACGACGCTGGCGAACTACCTCGCCGCTCGCCTTCGCCAGGTCGACCGCAACGTTGAGATTCTGGATCACGACGACGTCTCCGAAGCCTTCAACCTGCCTGTGGGCGAGTCGAAGGAAGAGCGGAACGCGATGGTCCGCCGCATGGGCCTGATGGCTGACATGCTCTCCCGCAACGGCACCGCGGCGATCTGCGCGGCGATCAGTCCCTACAAGGGCACGCGCGAAGAGAACCGCCGGCTCATCGGCCGCTACGTGGAAGTCTACGTGGACTGCCCCACCGAGGCGCTCATCGCTCGGGACACCACGGGCAAGTACAAGAAGGCGCTCGCGGGCGAGATCCCGAACTTCATCGGCATCACCGAGCCGTACGAGCCGCCGTCCTCCCCCGAGGTCACGATCAAATCGGACGTCGAGGCGGTGGAGCAGGGTGGCCTCAAGATCTTCCAGGCGCTTCTGGACCTCGGGTTCATGACGCCGGAGGAGCTGAAGGTCATCACCGGCACCAAGATGAAGGCGAACCCGAACCCGAAGAAGATGAAGTCGGGTAAGCCGCCCAAGCCTGCCAAAGCGGCCAAGCCCGCGAAGGCGCCCAAGGCCGCCAAGCCCGCTGGCAAGAAGAAGAAGAAG
>JBJMQN010000281.1:0-2778 GCA_045802665.1 Myxococcaceae bacterium
CCGAGCGTCGCCAGCGCGAAATCGAGCTGCGCGACCCACCCGGTGATTGCCTGGCCCAGCGTGAGCGGCGTCGCGTCCTGCAGGTGCGTGCGGCCGATCTTCACCACGTCCTTGAATGCCTCGCTTTTGGTCTCGAGCGCATCCGCGAGCTGGTTCACCGCCGGAATCACCCGCCGAACCACCGCTTCCGCCGCGGCGATGCTCATCGCGGTCGGGAAGACGTCGTTGCTGCTCTGTCCCTTGTTCACATCGTCGTTGGGGTGGACCTTCCGCTTCTCGCCGCGTTCACCCCCGAGCAGCTCCGAGGCGCGGTTGGCCAGCACCTCGTTCACGTTCATGTTGGTCTGGGTCCCGGAGCCGGTCTGCCAGACGGAGAGCGGGAACTCGCCGTCGTGACGGCCCTCGAGCACCTCATCCGCCGCCTTTGTGATCGCGTCGCCCTTCTCCTTCGGAAGCAGCCCCATCTCCATGTTCACGATCGCCGCGGCCTTCTTCGTGAGCACGAGCGCCCGAATCAGCTCCTTGGGCATCTTCTCGGTCGAGATCGCGAAGTTCTGGAGGCTGCGCTGCGTCTGGGCGCCCCAGAGCCGGTCAGCGGGGACCTCGATGGGGCCGAAAGTGTCCTTCTCGATTCGAACGTTGGTGGCCATTGCGCGCGCTCCTCGGGGCGGAAAAAACCGCGCTTAGCATGAACTCTCAGCGAGGCGACGGGCGAATGAGGGCGAGGCATTCGCGGCGCTCGACGGTTCGAACGGAACCGCTCATCATCGACAGACGACATGGCGAATGGTCGCGTGACCCATCTCTATCTGGCTGTTGCCCCGGGCACTCCGATGCGGCCGGTGTTCACCGCCGTCGCGGTTGAGCAGCGGGGGCTGAGCGGCGACCGGCATGCAGAGCGGCGCAGCGGCGGGAAACGGCAACTGCTCGTCGTGGACGCGCGAACTCACGGGGAGTTGTCACTCGAGCCGGGCGTTCTCAAGGAGAACGTGGTCATCGAGGGGCTCGACCTCGAGGCGTTGCCCGCCGGACAGCGGATTGGCGTCGGCGAAGCGGTCATCGAGCTCACTGGCCCCTGTGTGCCGTGCAACAAGCTCGAAAAAATTCGGCCGGGCCTTCTGGAACAGAGCTGGGGCCGCCGAGGCCAACTCGCAAAGGTCCTCCGCGGCGGCACCATCACGCTGGGTGACCCTGCCGCGCTCCTCGACGTGAACCCCGACGCCGAAAAACCCATCCGCCCCAAACTCCCGTAGCCCAGGAAGTCGCGAAGAAAAAATCCTGTTACCCCTTTTGTGAGTAGTGAATTCGAGGGGTTGGCGCTCGAAAAAATCCTATTACCCCTTTCAGGACCCCGAATGGGGCCGACGGGTGTGCGGCTGGCTGGATGCCTGCTGATGGTGGTCCGGCCGGTGCGCAGCTTTGAGGGCATGCTGCTTGAGCGGAATTCCATTGGTTCGGGGATGCTCGTGCGCGGGGCTTCGGGGGAGCGGCTCGGCCGGGTCTATGCCGCCGGCCGCGATGTGTTCTGGGTCCGCCCGCGTTTCCGAAAACTTCCACGTTTCGAGGTGAGGTTGGGCGACGTGCGCAGCCTCGCTCGGGGCGATGTGCATCTGAGGGCGGGCAGTTCGCTCCTCACGCCCATCCCCGATCCCAAGACCCCGCCGGAGCCGCTGCTCTCGGTGCGGCCGCTGTCGCTCGACGAGCAGGAACGACTTTCGTCCGGCACGTAACTCTCTGGTGGACAGCGCGCAAAACCTCCTCAAGCATCAGGCGGTTCGTCTGAGCGTCAGGAGATGTGCGCGTGAGAATCCGTCTCGTCGTTCTCTTCGCAGGGCTCGCTTCGTCGTCGCTGACAGCAGCGCAGCCGAACACCTGCGACAAGCCGAAGCGCAAGGACACCCTTCCGCTGCTCGAGGCGGCGCAGGCGGACGAGCTCCTCGCGGATGCGCTGGAGAAGGTGGCGTCCACCTGCGAGGCGAAGCAGCCCGGGTGCGACGACGCGAAGCTCAAGTGTCAGGGCTTCGCCGAGTCCGTGAACAGCCGCGCGCTCGTGCACGATGACGCAGGTTTCGCCTCCGACATCTCCGGCGGCTGGCTGGGCTCGAAGTACATCCCGACCGACGTCATCCCCGCCTCGGCCGCAGAGCCCCCGGCGTCGTGCTCCCTGAGCGCGGCCGAGCTCATGGCGGAGGCCTCCACCCGGCGCAGCGCCGCCCTTCGCCACAAGAAGCTCCAGGGCGAATGGGAGAAGTGGTTCACGTTCGCGCGGACGGTGTCGGACCGGTGCGCCGCGAAGCTGGATGGCGGCAGCCCCTCGTCGACGCAGACCGTCACGGTGCCGAACCCCAAGGGTCAGGGTCAGGGGCAGAACGCTGTGGTGACGAACCCCTCCGACGTCGCTCGCGAACGGCAGGCCGAGGTCGACCGCCAGAAGGCGGCGATCGACCAGAAGTACGACGAGCAGAAAGCGAAGGAGGACGCCGCGCGCAAGGCGAAGGAGGCCGAGGATGCGCGCAAGAAGGCGGAGCTCTACCAGCGGCTCCAGATGGAGGCTCTGGCGAAGAAGAAGGCCGAGCAGGAGGAGCAGGCGCGGGTCGAGGCCGAGCGCAAGAAGCGCGACGCCGAAAAGCACGACCGCGAGCTGCGCGAGAAGCTTGAGCGCGAACGGCTCGAGCGCGAAGAGGCGGAGGCGAAGGCCCGCGGCGCGATGGAAGAGGCTGCTCGCAAGCGTGCGGAGCGGGACGAGCTCGAACGCCGAGATCGCGCGGAGGCCGAGGC
>JBJMQN010000282.1:0-4083 GCA_045802665.1 Myxococcaceae bacterium
ACAGCTCGTCGCACGGGCCGAAGGTACCACTGCCAGGCGATGACGATTCCAGGTGTCCCGGTGTCGCCTGGGTCGAACACGACCTCGCTCCCGTTCCACCACCCAGCAGCGCGCGACCTCAATCCCTTTCAGCGCGCGGGGTTGAGCGCGGCCCGGGATCTGCTCTCCCCAGCGGCATGACCAAACCGCTCGTCATCCTCTCGTCGTCGGAATCGACCCTGGACCTACAGGCCGCTGCCATGGAGGTCGGTGTGGTCCCGCTCATCGCGGCGCCCGGCGACGTCCTGTGGCTCGCGAAGCAGCTCTGCCCTACCGCGGTGGTGCTCGACGTCCCTGCGGATCCGCCGCCGGACCATCCGCTGTTCGAGCTCGCGCGACTTGCGCGCTCAACGGGAATGGCGGTGATCGCTCGGCGAGAACGGTTCGTCGAGAGTTCTCCGTGCGAGGCGGCGCGACTCGTTTTCGTGGAAGCTGCGGACGGCGTGCAGCACCTCGCGTCGGTTCTCGATGGGCTCCTTGCGACCTCGCAAGAGCCGGACTTCGACATCGAGATCGACACGGATCTCACGTGGACCCTCGAGGACAAGCGCGCGGCGTGAGCCGAACGGTTGGGACTTCGTGTCACGGCCAAGTCCTGCGACACTGGGCCTGCCTCGTCCGCAGTCGCGACGCCGTTTCGAGGGGAGCACCCATGCCGATGCCGCCGCAGATCTCGTCGCTGTTCGACAACCACGCCGCCATCACGGCGGGCCGGATCCGTCAGAGCAACAAGATGCTGTTCGGGTCCTCGGGCCTGCTCTTCGTGTTGATGTTCGTGTGGCCGCTGGTGAATCGCAGCCCGAACGCGTTCACCGCGAGTCACCTGCTCTTCGTGCTCATCGTCGTCGGGACTCCCGCCGGGCTCGCGCTGCTCATCAAGCGCACGAACGAGAGCGGCACAGCGAAGGTGCGCAGCGCGCTCGAGGACCCGCAGAACACGCTGTGGGTCTACGCGCAGGTCCGCAAGGTGAACGGCACCGCGGTGAACAAGTTCATCATCTTCAAGCGGCGCGATGGGTCGGAGTCGATGATGGCGATCCCGTTCACCGAGGAGGTGGCCGTCCTCGCGACCCTGAGCGCCTACCTACCGCACGCCACGTTCGGGTACGGCGATGCGCAGCAGGCCGAGTACAGCGCGAAGCGCGCGGCGTAAGTCCGTCTCTACCTGAAAAGGCGGAAGCAGCCCTGGCCTCAGCGCGTGACCCGCAGCACGGATCCACCGGGCGTGTTCGCGACGAATGCGTCTCCATCCTTCGAGACCACCGCGTTCCTCGCGCCCTGTGACGTCGGCACGGTCCGATCCAGGGTCAGGTGCCCTGTCTCATCCACCTTCGCGACCGTGAGCGTTGCGGACTTGCCACCTGCCGCGAAGAGCTCGTGCAGCGTCGGGCTGAAGTCGAGGTTGTCCACGCCAGCGCCCGCGTCGAGCGAGGAGATCTCCGCGTCGTCCCGCTTCAAGTCGTGCGAAGCGATTCGCGTGGGACAGGCAACGAAGAGAATCTCGCGCGACGGATCGATCGCGAGGCCGCGCGGGCCGTCCTCGCCGCAGCCCGCCGGCCAGTCGTGGCTCACCTTCTTCGCGCGCACGTCGATCGAAAGCGTCCGGTCCTTGTCCTCGAGGTTCGTGTAGAGGATCCCGCCCGCATCATCCACCGCGTAGCCTTCCGGCTCGCCCTCCACGGTCACCGTCGCCTTCACGGTCAGTGCGCCTTTGCTGCTCGCGTCGAGGACGACCAGCGCATGCTCGCTCGGCGTGGTCACCCAGACTTCATGGGTCGCGGCGACGTAGACGACTCCGTCTGGCATGCCTGAAAGCTTCGCGCAGGCACCCTTCGTCAGCGTGTCCGTGCTCACTTCGCAGACGGCGAAATCCGCTCGGTTGCCGACGTACGCGAGCCCGTCACCGATCGACACCGACGAGGGCCCGACGACGATCGTCTTCCCTTCGCGCTGACGTTCCGCAGTCGGGAAGCCTTCGATCGCGTGGAGCTCGCCGGACTTCGCGTCGATCACATCCACTCGCCCCGTGTTGCCGGCGGGGACCCAGACGCGATCCTTCGCGCCGTCATACGCGAGGTAATCCATCCGCACCGGCTGCCCATTTGCGCCTGGCAGTGGGAGGGAAACGACGCGCGGAGCGGAGCTCACGCCCGCTGCTTCGCGGTGCGCACACGACGAGAGGAACAGGACAATCGCGAAGGCGGGCAGGCGTTTCATGGCGCCGGTCATACCGCCGCGCGCAGACAACGACGAGAATCAGATGTGAACGTTCGCCCAGCGCGGCGGCGCCATCACCTGGATGCGAGCGAAGAAGTTGTTCTGACGCTCCTGGCGCTTCGGGATGTAGCGGCGGCTCGGCGGATCCATCGGCGGCTTGCTGAGCAGATCGTGGAAGCGCTTCGCGTCCCGTTCATTCTCGCACTTGTAGACGTGCACGCGGCCGTCGCGAACGAGGCTGACGCGCCAGCCGTCGTTGTCCTTCATGATCATCGGAGCGAATTCAGGCACGGACACGACGAGGTGTTCTTCAGGAGGCGTGCCAACTCGCGGACTGAGGAGAACGCCTCGGAGAGAACTCTGGCGCTGAAAGAATCTCCGCGCGGAGGCCGAAGGAAGTTCAGGATTCCGTCGATCAGCGGCTGAAGATTTTTCAACCAAACCGAGCTCGGCTCTGGCGCACTGTCGCGGGCCTGGCACTGCGATCGCGAACATCTGCCACCGCGCACAGGGCCTTCATGATTCACTCGAGGTGCGAGTCTTTCGCCGCCCGTTTCCCGGATTCACACGCTTGCGCAACACCCAGAGCTCGCCGTCCACCCTCCTCGTCGTCGACGATTCGCCCGCTGAGCGGGATGCGGTTTCGGAGCTGCTGACGCTGGAGGGGTTCCGGGTGATCGAGGCGCACGATGGTGCGCAGGCGCTCGGGTTGCTGCGGGCCGGGCGGCGGCCGGACCTCATCCTGCTCGATCTGGTGATGGCAGGAATGAGCGGCTGGGAGTTCCGCATCGCGCAGCGGGAAGCGCCGGCGATCGCGCACATACCGGTCATCGCGATGAGTGGGGCGAATTCCGCCGAGGCGCGGGCGATTGACGCTCGGGCGTTCGTGTCCAAGCCCATCATCCGCGACCAGCTCCTCTCCGCCGTGCGTTCGGTGCTGCAGCAGAGTGAGGCGCGGCAGTTGGAGCAGATGGAGAAGCTCGCGTCGCTGGGGCGGCTGGCGGCGAGCATCGCGCACGAGGTGAACAACCCGCTCGCCTTCGCGAAGTCGAATCTCGGTTACCTGCGGCAGGAGCTGCTGATTCCGGTTCAAAGCGGAGAGCAGCTCCCCGTTCAGCGGCTCGCGGACTGCGCTGCGGCGCTGCAGGAGGCGGAGGACGGGCTCGAGCGCATCGAGATGATCGTGAAGGACATCCTGCTGTTCGGGCGGACTTCCGAGGGCGGCCAGCAGCTCGTGGATCCCACGGAGGCCGCGCGGCTGGCGCTGAAGGTCGCGACGGGGCGGCTGCGGGGTGTGGAGATCTCGCTCGACTTCGATAACAGCGTTCGCGTCCGGGTTGATTCTGACCGGCTCGCGCAGGTGCTTTTGAATCTGATCGTCAACGCGGCGGATGCGCTTCAGGAGCGGCCGGAGTCGGAGCGGCGGCTCACGGTGAGCATCAAGAGGGCCGGCAGCGAGGTCGAGATCGCGGTGAAAGATTCCGGGCCCGGGATCTCCGCCGACGTGAAGGCGCGGCTGTTCGAACCGTTCTTCACGACGAAGCCTGCCGGACTCGGGACGGGGCTGGGCCTGTTCGTGTGCCGAGGTCTCGTCGAAGCGATGGCCGGACGGATGGAGATCGAGAGCGCCGTAGGAGTCGGAACGACGGCGCGCGTGCTTCTTCCGGCGAGCAACGGCTAACTCAGAACATCGCGTTTCGCACCGAACCGCTTCGATTCACACGAGCGGTCTAGCGCGCCCGCTCCGGATCCGGCGTCACGTGCGGTCTCACGGCGGTCACCAGCAGCTTCCCGACTTCCAGCGCGGCCTGCAGGACCAGCACGTGC
>JBJMQN010000283.1:0-3116 GCA_045802665.1 Myxococcaceae bacterium
AGCACAACGATGTCGATGCGGTTGGCGGACGGCCCGTTGTCGCGAAGCGTCTCCACCGTGTACTGCTGAGCGGACGCGGCGCCGGCGAACAGCAACGCGAGCACGAGGAGAGACCGTTTCACTTCGCGTTCTCCGGCAGCGCCACCGACCCGACCTCCACCGTCTCGCCTGCTCCGATGCTGCGCGGATCTTCCGACGAGAGCGACCTGCGCTCAGCCGTGAGAGTGAGCGTGCCGCGGACGTTCGGAACGCGGACCGAGAAGACGGACGTCGGCTTCAAGAGGTGATGCGCGTCGATGCGTCCGTCCTCGCCCGCGAACTCGCCGCGCAGCTGGTTGCCGGGCGGGATGTCCTCTTCATGGACGCTGCGACCTTCCGGATCGCGCACCGAAAGATGCCACGCGCTCTTCTCCGGAACGCGAAGGTGCGGCAGCGGTTGGTCGACGACGCGCGCGTTGACGAGCTTCAGACCTGACGGCGAGAGCTCGAGGACCAGCAACAGATGCGAGGGACCGGAGAGCGCGTGCGCGGTGACTGCAGCCGGCTGCGCGGACGTGGACTCGGTCCGGGCGCACGAACACAGCGCACACGCGACGAGAAAAAGAACGAGGGAGCGGACCACGCCTACATCCTAGCGGATCTGGGGCGGAGATCCGCCGGTCCGCTCGCTCGCTCGGCCGGGTACGAGTAAGCCGCCGGTCAGGCGCTCTTCACCCCCCGTTTGCGGAGGAGCGTCAGCACTCCACGCACGACGACCTGCGGCCGGAACAGCACGGTGATCGCGTCGTAATAGACCGGGGTAAGGCCGAGGTCGACGAGACCATTGTGCCGGTCGCGATCCCGCGAGAGCTGCGCGGCAGGGTGTGCACTCTCACCTTCGACTTCGACGACCACGCCTTCAGGCATGAAGAGAAAGTCCGTCCGAACCCTTCGTCCGGACGACAGGGTGAACCGGTGTTGGCGCTCAGGTCTGAGGCCCACACTCCAGAAGAGATCGTCACAGACCGCCTCAGCGGCACTTTCGACTCTCGCGGTGTACAGGCTGTGGCGGCAGAGCATCTCTTCCAGAACCCAGAGATGCGGCCTTTGAGCGGCGAACTCCTCGAACAGCGTCTTCATCGCGTCCCATTCGCCAAGGTTCACCGCATGCTCGAAGGCCATCACGAACTCGGCGCGCTGGATGACCCCGAGGTAGAGCGCTTCGGCGAGCTCAGCCAGGGTCCTCGCCCGCGTCGAGCACGCGCCGCCCACGGTTGAAACTTCGACCCGGTCGCTGAGGAGTGGACCCTCGGCGCGCCGCTGCCCGGCCCCCGCCGCACGCGTGCGATGAAAGACGATGGGAATCCTCGCGCCGCTGACTGGCTGAGTGACGAATCCCTTCGGCCTCTGGTCGTGAGGGACGGCAATCTCAATGGGCGAGGACATGAGCTTCGCCATCCACTGCGCGTAGCTCTTCGCATCGGGCGGCGGAGGTCTGAAGCCCCAGAGGCGATGCGCAAATGCCGCACTGCTGTGGGAAAGCACCGCGTCCGGGCCAGCAAGAAGGAGCGCCGCGAGCATGCACGTCTCGCGTTCCAGCTCCCATCTGCCTACGAGGTACACGCCGCGACAGACTGCGCTCCATTCGCCGAGGCTGACCCGACGTTGAATCTGCCGGTCGCTGAACCCGTGCCGAAGTGCCTGCTCGCGAGTGATGAGCCCTCGCTGTGTCCGTAGCAGCGCCTCGAATTCCTTCCCGCCCGCCATCCCCAACCTCCCCCAGGTTGTCAGCGATCACGAGTAGACCCTTCATGTCTGACACTGGGTCATTCTCTGCACCCGAATCACCCCAGAATCGGCGTGTTTCGAGTGAATTCCGGTGCAGAGAATGACCCACTCTCCGAAAAGACCCCCGACGGATTCGGATCACGACCACGGGGGACGATCGGCACCGCTCCACGAGTGAGACAGCGCCATCTCGGAACGGTTCAGGCCCGAGTGCGATTGCACCTCAGTCGAGTAGCTCCACGGTGAGCGGCCAGTGGAAGGTACCGTTGAGCACGCGCATGCGCCCGCCGACAGTCACCCGCAGCGTTCCACTGCTGCCCGCGTTCATGAGGGCGCGAAACGCGTCGAGGATCCGCAGCGATCCCTGGAGCGTCTCCGGATCGCACACGAGCGCCTCGCCGGCGTTGTCGGTCAACACGGGAGCGGTCGTATCGACGTAGGACGGCGTCGGCTCACCGAACATGAAGAAGCCGCCAAACCCGTGCTCGAGAACGACGGCTGCTCCTGGAACCGGAGTGCCACGCGCGTCGAGAACCCGGATCGTCTTCGTCGCCTCGCACTGCCTGCCGACGTGCACAGAGGATTCGTCGGGGACCCCGAGCAGCTGGCGCGCGCCTACGGCGGCGGCGGAGGGATACGGCTCATGCTCCACCTCACGCACCTGAACGCGCAGCGGCGCGACGCACCCTGCGCCGAGCGCAGTGACCGCGATGGCTGAGATGAGGCCTACCAGGGAACGCATGGCGGGCTGAACGGACGTGCCGCCGCCGTGATCCACCCGAACACGATCATTCATCACTCGTGATCGTCACCACGGCTCGGCCGTTGGTGATCGTGTACGCGTCATCCACGAGCACGGTGACAACGACCGTCTCCGCAGGTTCCTGGTAGTCGTCGTCCTTCACCTGAACCGGAATCGTCGCGGTCGCGGAGCCGGCAGGAATCACCAGCGTGTTCAACCTCGGCGTCCAGTAGTTGCCGTTGATGGCGTTGTAGTCGCCGTCGTAGCTCGCGCTTCCTCCAAGCGAGTAGCGCACGGTCAGCGGCGCGGAGGTATCGCCCGTCCTCGTGAACGTGACCTCGCCGTTCTTCGCGTTCCCTTCAGCGACATCCGCGATCGTGGCCGCCGTGCTCACCTCCGGCTTTCCCGCAACCGGTGCGGTCACCGCGGTGAACGACGCGACGCCGAACACTCGCCGGCCGTCCGGCAGGTACGCCTCAGCCTCCACCGTCTGCGGCCCGTACGCGGTCGGCTTGAAGTGGAAGACCGGTCCGTGCGCGGGCTCAATCCCCTGCCCGTCCCAGAAGATCCTCGCTCGGCCCAGCGGGAGCGCGCTCTGCAGCGTCGC
>JBJMQN010000284.1:0-6324 GCA_045802665.1 Myxococcaceae bacterium
GAAGTTCTTCTTCACGCCGGGGAGTGACACGTCCACCGACGTCCCCTGCTTCAGCACGCCGCGCTCGAGCGCGACCACCGCATCGAACTTCGAGTTCTTCCGCGGCGACGCGTGGAGCTCTCCGTTGACGCTGAGCTGTTCGGCCACGGCGCCATCGCGCACGCGACGGGGATTGAAAGGGCCCAGCTTGATGCTGAGCGCGCCTCGAAGCTCCTGCGCGAGCTCGGTTCCACGGTGCTGCAGCGTGCCCGACTCAATCTGCAGCTCGGTGGGTCCGACCTCCACCTCACGGTCGAACGCCATTCGGAACTGTCCTTCGGCCATGGCAGCGCCGTCGAAGCGCTCGCCCTCGATCCAGATCTGCTGCGCGTGGGCCGTGATGTTCTCCATCTGCAGCGTCCACGGGTTCTTGAGCGGGCGCCCGAACGGGAAGCGGAGATCGTTGCGGAGCGGCGGGCCCATGCCCGGGATGTCGGGGTACGCGCCCTCGGGAGCGTTCGCGAGCTCGTCGGTCGTGCGCTTCATCCGCAGGCGCATCACCACGCCGTACGCGTCCACCTTCTGAGCGTGGAACGTGCGCTTCAACACCGGGAGCACGCTCACGCGCACGGAGGCATTCGCGATCTCGAGGCTCCACTGCGTCCAGCGATCCTCCACGTGCATCTGGAAGTTCTGCACGTGCACGGTGCCGGGGAGCAGCGTGTACGCGTCGAAGGACATCGTCACCGGCTCACGTCGGTCGATCATCCGCGGCGCCAGCAGCAACGCCCCATTCGCCAGCAGCAGATATGCGAACCACAGCGAGGCGGTCAGCGTCAGCGAAGAGAGGGCGATGCGGCGCGCGAGTCGAATCATTCGAGTCAGCCAAACGAACCCGTCGGTGGACCCATTCCGCGCTCGCCTGCTCAGCGTCCGGGGAGACGGAGCGCCAGAGAGCGCATGCCTCCTCGCATGGCTCAGCGCCGTTGCAGCGCGAGCGCACGCGCGTGGGGACAATCGCCTCAGCGCTCCGCCTCCCCTTCCGTCATTCGTCCAGCTCCGCGTGCCAGTAGGCGACGTCGCGCAGCCAGGCGCGCCACAGGTGCGGCACTCCGCTGTCCATCGAGATCGGAAAGCGGAGGCCTCCGTGGAGTTTTTCGGGCTTCACCGGCGCGCTGCGGAGCTTAAGGCTCGCCTGCGCCGGCGTGCGGCCGCCCTTTCGCTGATTGCAGGGCGTGCAGCACACCACGATGTTCTCCCACGACGTGACGCCGCCCTGCGCTCGCGGGATGACGTGGTCGTAGGTGAAGTCAGTTCGCTTCACGCGGACGCCGCAGTACTGGCAGTGCCCGCGATCCCGGGCGTAGACGTTCTCTCGCGAGAAGCGAATCCCCTTCTTTCGAGCGCGGACCATGCGCAGAAACCGCACGACCGCCGGCACCTGCACCTCGAGCGTCACCGACCGCACGACGTGATCGTACGACTCGACGACCTCCACCTTGCCCTCGAAGAGAAGCGTCACCGCGCGCTGCCAGCTGACGCGTGCCACCGGCGTGTAGCCGGCGTCCAGAACCAGTGTTGCGTGCATCGGAGACCTCCTTTCTCGAGTGAGTTGCGTTGCAGTGAGTTGCCTCGTCGAGGAGTCGAACCTCGCGCGCCGGGCTTCGGAGGCCCGGGCCCGTTCCACCGGACGAGACGTGGGTAGAGAGTGGAGTCAGCGGGAGTCGCACCCGCGTTTCCGCCGTGCGAGGGCGGCGTCTTCCTGCTGGACGATGACCCCGTTCAAAGAGCGGCGTTGGTTGCACGGCCGTGATGGACGGGCCGGGGCGCTGATTCCTGACGTGCTTCACCTGGTCGGCGCGGTTTGGTAACTCGGTGCCCCCTATGGCCACGACCGCCGCGCACCTCGAAGAGCACCGGACCGCCCTCACCGGCCACTGCTACCGGATGCTCGGTTCCGCCATGGAAGCGGACGACGCGGTGCAGGAGACGATGGTCCGCGCGTGGAAGAGCCTCGAGCGCTTCGACGGCCGCGCCTCGATGCGCACGTGGCTGTACCGGATCGCGACGAACGTCTGTCTGGACGCGCTGAACGATCGATCCCGCCGAGAGCGTCCGTTCGAATGCGGTCCGCTGGGCCACGTGGACGCGGAGCTGACCGAGAAGCCGCGCACGCACTGGTTGGAGCCCGTCCCCTCCTCCGCCGCGATCCCGAGCGATGAGGATCCGTCGAAAGCGGTCGTCTTGCGCGAGAGCATCCGGCTCGCATTCGTCGCGGCGCTGCAGCACCTGCCGCCGAAGCAGCGCGCCGTCCTCATCCTGAGTGAGGTGCTGGGCTGGTCCGCTTCCGAGATCGCCGAGGGGCTCGACACGTCCGTGGCGTCCGTGAACAGCGCGCTGCAACGCGCGCGTGCAACGCTGCAGTCGCGCGATCTCGGCGAGGAGAAGGCGTCACTCTCCGATGATCAGTCGAAGCTGCTGGAGAGCTTCGTCACCGCCTTCGAACGCTACGACGTGAACGCGCTCACCGCGCTGCTCCGAGAGGACGCGACGCTGTCGATGCCGCCGTTCGAGCTGTGGCTGCAGGGTCCCGAGACGATCGCAACGTGGCTCAACGGGCGCGGCAACGGCTGCAAGGGTTCCCGCCTCGTGCCGACCTCCGCGAATGGCTTCCCGGCGTTCGGTCAATACCGCCTCGCCGCCGATGGGAAGTCTCACACGCCGTGGGCGCTCATCATTCTGGAGCTTCGCGGCGACCGCATCGCCCGGTGGAATTCCTTCCTCGACACGCAGACGCTTTTCGCGCGCTTCGGGTTGCCGCCGTCGGTCCCACTGCGCTCGTAACCCCTCGCACGCACTGACACTTCGCGCCTCGCCGATCTTTTTTTCGGCGGGACCGATGAGTTTTTCCGCGCGCGGGGGTCCAACGGTCGAACTTCTTCAAGGAGGCACCATGAGTGCGACCGTTGCTGAAACCCTTCCCGCTGTTCCGCAGTCCACCTTCAACTCGTAGCCACCTGCCTTCAGAGGAGAACCGTCATGTCTCAGAAAAAGAACCGGAAGATCTTCGTCAACCTGCCCGTGAAGAGCCTGAAGCGGTCCGTGGACTTCTTCAGCAAGCTCGGGTTCACGTTCAACATGCAGTTCACCGACGACAAGGCGACCTGCATGGTGATCAGCGAAGAGGCGTTCGTGATGCTGCTCATCGAGCCGTTCTTCAAGACGTTCACCAGGCTCGCCATCGCCGACACCGCGAAGCAGACCGAAGGCATCCTCGCGCTCTCGTGCGACAGCCGGACCGAAGTGGATGAGCTGGTGAAGCTCGCGGTGGAGAACGGCGGAAAGCCCGCGATGCCGCCGCAGGATCACGGCTTCATGTACGGCCACAGCTTCTACGATCCGGACGGGCACCACTGGGAAGTGCTCTGGATGGATCCGAAGGTGCCGGTGCAGCACACGTAGCGAATTCACTCGCGCGGATCACGATCACGTCGGTCGTGATCCGCGTCGAGATGCGCGCACGTGCGCGAGCCACGCTCGACGCTGAACGCTCGACGAGACGGTCAGTGCGCCTCTCGCCGCTTCTGATCGTGGAACGCTTCCTTCATGCGCTCCTCGCTGTGCTTGAGCAGGTTCGCCTGCAGATACCCGAGCACGGTGACGAAGACGATCCCGCCCACGAAGTTGCCGGTCAGCGCGGGCAGGAAGTTCTTGAAGAACCATTCCTTCACGCTGATGCCCGAGTGCGCGCCGATCGCCATGAAGCATTCGCTCGCGGAGATGACGACGTGGTTCAGCTGTCCGGCGGCGATCAGGAAGCCGACGATCGAGATGATGAACAGGCGCGGCCCCTGATCCTTGGACGCGAGCAAGAGCCAGGTGAGCAGCGTCATCAGCCAGCCGGCGAAGATGCCCTTCATGAAGCTGACGCCGAACGGATTGGCGACCTTGTGGTGACCGAGCTCGCGCACGAACTGCAAGGCGCCTTCGGGAAGCACGCCGGGCCGCGTGACCAGAAACGCGAACAGCACCGCGCCGATCAGATTGAACAGGAGCGTCGAACCCCAGAGCGAGAGCAGGTCTTTGACCTTTCCGTTGCCGCTCATCACGCCGCTCACCGGCACGAAGAAATTCTCGGTGAACAGCTCGCCCTTGCCGGTGATCAGAAAGACGAAGCCAATGGGAAACGCGAGCGCGCCGAGCAGGTGCGTCTTCTCGTAGCCCCACTCTGACAAGAACGGCCCGGCGGTCCACGCCATCGCCGCGGCGCCGAAGCTGACCGCGAGCCCGCCGATCAGCGCGGTCACCATGTGCCCCATCGTCATCCGGTGCAGCCGCTTCTGGCCCAGCGCGATCGCCGTCTCCACTATCTCCGGCGACTCCACATCCAGGGGAACCTCTTCTTCGGCCGTGATGGGCGCGGGCGGCAGGCGCTCTCTCAGGACGGTGACCGTCGAATGCAGCGCGCGCAGCTTCGCGATCGAAGCCTGCAGCTCCGCGGCGTCCGAAGCGCCGAAGGGATGAACTTTCGGAAGCGCCTCCAGCACCTGCTGCAGCGCGGTCATCCCACGCAGCAACTCATCCGCGTCCTCGTGGAGCGTCCTCAACGCCTTCTTCGACGCGGAGGTTCCGGAACGCAGCGCCTCGTTCTCGTGCTCGAGCGATTCGCGGAGGTCGTCGAACCCCGCCACGATCCCCTGCGCGAAGAGCGCGAAGAAGCGATCCGCACGCACTGCTTTCGCTCCGCTCAACGCATCGTCCAGGCGGCGGAGCGGCTTCGGCTGAATCTGCAGCACGAAGTCCGAGGTCACCACCGCATCGAGCCGCTGCCAGTCGAGCCCGTAGCCTTCGCTGGGCAGCGGAACATCGAGCCGCACGAGGAGCTGGTGATCCACCCGCACGTGGCCCACCGCCAGCTCGCGGTTCTGCAGCTGGTCGATCAACGCGGGCTCTAAGTGAATGCGCTCGACACCCTTGAGCAGCTCGTCGCGGAAGGGCGCGGTCACGCGGACGAAAGGGAGCTCCTGTTCGGACGGCTGCGACTGCTCTCGATCCATGCGTCCGAAAAGATTGGGCCTGTGGCTGCCACGCGCATCTCCCGCGCCCAGACCGCCGCCAGCCAACACTGCACCCGGCCGATTTCACAAGTCTGTACGGGCACTTGACGCATCGCGCCGATGCGACGGACAATTTTCGCAATGCGTCAAGACGAGTTGCGGAAGCGCTACCAGCAGCACCCGGGGCGTGGCGGTTGTGGCGTGGGGGCGATCGTCGATCTCACGGGCGAACCTTCCCACGAGCTCGTGAAGCAGGCGCTCTCGGGACTCTTCTGTCTCGAGCACCGCGGGGGGCAGATCGACGACACCGGCGATGGCGCGGGGATCCTGCTCGGCACCGATCGGAAGTTCTTCGAGAAGTTCATCGCGCCCGGGCGGCGGCTCCCCGAAGGCCAGCAGCTCTCCGTCGGCGTGATGTTCTTTCCGCGCGGCGAGCAGTCCAACCTCCCGCACTGGCAACGCGAGATCGACGCGCTGCTGCGGCGACACGGGCTTCAGCCGCTGGGCTGGCGTCACGTGCCGGTGGATCCGTCCGCGCTGGGAGCGAAGGCCGAGGCGTCGCGCCGCGAGATCTGGCAGGTGCTGGTGGGCGAAGGAATGGTCGCCGTCGAGGATCTTCCCGCCGCGATGTTCCGCGTGAAGGCGCTGCTCGAGCGGCAGGTGCGCGATGTCTACGTCGCTTCGTTCTCCGCGCGAACGCTGGTCTACAAGGCGCTCACCACCGGCGAGCAGCTCGTCCGCTTCTACAAAGACCTCTCTGATCCGACGTTCCGTTCGGAGTCCGCGGTCTTTCACCGGCGCTACTCCACGAACACGTTCTCGAACTGGTACCTCGCGCAGACGTTCCGGACGCTCGGCCACAACGGCGAGATCAACACCATCAAGGGCAACCGCAACGCGGTGCAGAACCTCGAGGCGGAGCTCGTCGGGCTCGGCTCTATCCTGATGCCGCAGGGCTCGGACTCCGCGGACATGGACCGGATGGTGGAGCTGTTCACCTCGCACGGCGTGTCGTTGCCGGAGGCGCTCGCGCGGATGATGCCGATGGCGTGGCGCGATCTGCCGAGGCTCGCGCCCGAGACCGGCCGGTTCTTCCGGGGCGTGCAGCGCGCGCTGGGGTCGCTCGGCGCGGGGGAGGGGCCGGCGGCGATCGTCGCGACGGATGGCGAGTATCTCGTCGGTGCGCTGGACCGCATGGGGCTCCGGCCGCTGCGCTGGGTGCTGACGAAGTCTAAACGCTTAGTCATCAGCTCCGAGGCAGGATCGATCCCCGTTCCGTTCGACGACA